>NZ_AUMX01000033.1:0-1511 GCF_000430905.1 Methanocorpusculum bavaricum DSM 4179 | reverse complement strand
ATTCGGTCATACAGGTTGTGTTTGGATCATTCTTTAGGAGGTGATCCAGCCGCAGATTCCCCTACGGCTACCTTGTTACGACTTAACCCTCCTCACGGAACCTAGATTCGACCCCGGCAAAGACCAGGGACTCATCCAAACCCCACTAGGATGGTTTGACGGGCGGTGTGTGCAAGGAGCAGGGACGTATTCACCGCGCTATAGTGAAACGCGATTACTACAGATTCCAGATTCATGCGGGTGAGTTGCAACCCGCAATCCTAACTAAGGGCGGGGTTCGGAGATTGACTGCACCTTTCGGTGTTGTTACCCATTGTCCCGTCCATTGTAGCCCGCGTGTAGCCCGGATAATTCGGGGCATGCTGACCTACCGTTGCCCATTCCTTCCTCCCCTTTAGCAGAGGCGGTCCCGACAATGTCCCCAGCCATCCGGAGATGCTGCTGGCAATTGTCGGCGTGGGTCTCGCTCGTTGCCTGACTTAACAGGATGCTTCACAGTACGAACTGACGACGGCCATGCACCTCCTCTCAGCTAGTCATGTAAAACCTTCAGATTGACAATCATTCAGCTGTCTTATCCGGTGAGATGTCCGGCGTTGAATCCAATTAAACCGCAGGCTCCACCTGTTGTGGTGCTCCCCCGCCAATTCCTTTAAGTTTCAGCCTTGCGACCGTACTTCCCAGGTGGTGCGTTTCACGATTTCTCTTCGGCGCATCAGTAACACGTGGTTACCGACACACCTAACGCACATTGTTTACGGCTGGGACTACCGGGGTATCTAATCCCGTTTGCTCCCCCAGCTTTCGTCCCTCACTGTCGAAGCTGTTCTGGTAAACTGCCTTCGCCATAGGTCGTCCCTCGAGGATTACAAGATTTCACTCCTACCCCCGAAGTACGGTTTACCTCTCCCAGTTCCAAGACTGCCGGTATCTCTTAGACGCCTTCACGTTGAGCGTGAAGATTTCCCAAGAGACCTAACAGTCAAGCTACGGACGCTTTAAACCCAGTAATAGTGGCCATCACTCGAGCAGCCGGTATTACCGCGGCGGCTGGCACCGGTCTTGCCCTGCCCTTTCTTCACATATGATTTAGATATATGAACAGCCTGCATCGACAGGCACTCAGGGTTTCCTTATCACGATTGCTCGCATTGTAAAGTTTGCGCGCCTGCTGCGCCCCGTAGGGCCTGGATTCATGTCTCAGAATCCATCTCCGGGATCTTGCTCCCACAACCCGTACCGATCAATGGCTTGGTGGGCCGTTACCCCGCCAACAACCTAATCGGACGCAGTCCCATCCTAAGGCGACGGATCTTTCGAGGATATACCATTCCAGGACATATCCACTATGGAGCATTAGCCCCAGTTTCCCGGGAGTATTCTCCACCTTAGGGCAGGTTAACCACGTGTTACTGAGCAGTATGCCGAGGTCTTACACCTCTCGACTCGCATGGCTTAGTCAAACCCTGATAGCAATGGCCTCTGGCAGGATCAACCAGAATTACTATTTT
>NZ_AUMX01000032.1:0-1577 GCF_000430905.1 Methanocorpusculum bavaricum DSM 4179 | reverse complement strand
TATACTTGCGTTAGTTCTTTTGCTCGTCATCAACATCGGCATGGGGATCACAAACATCATCGACGGAGCCTTTACTTCTCCGGCAATGCTGACGAATTTCCTGCGAACACCGATTTGGGTCACACCTTTCTATTTCGTCCTGATCCTTGCCCCTCTCTTCTCCCTTGTTGTCCCAAGACTCTGCGAAGGACAAAAACCGCAGAAGATCCTGTCGGGAGTCTCGAAAGGGTTTGCCGTATTCAGCTTCTTCTATCTGATCTATGCTATGTTTTATGGAATATCAGGAGATGCATACGATGTTGTTGTCCCCGGCATGCCTCCCGCTTATCCTTGGTATATATCCCAGGTGTTTATGTTGAGCCTTAGCATAATCTGGGTCGTTTTCGGTCTCGCGGTTGGAGCCTGCATGATTTGGCTGTGTCGAAAATCTGAAAATGATGTATGCATCCGTAACGAATGTGATGAAAAATGAACCTGACACAGAGCCCAAACATAAAACTCCTCTTCCCGATCTATTTTTTACCGATATGTATCTTTGGAGCGTTTATTGCCTGGAATTTTTCAAATATCCTTGTCGAATCCATACTCTCTGCAGGTCTGTTCATATTGACGGTAGTGCTTTTCATTGGAACGATCCTCTGCTACAGAAATAGTGATGGAGCAGTCAAATCCCGCTTCGAATTTCTCGCAGTATTTACTGCATTACTGTTGATCGGCGAGATTGGATTAGGGCTCATATCCGTTATTGCCGGAGGGGGTTCACAGCTCACTGTTTTACTTAGGATGCCTGTTTGGCTGACACTGATGTACCTCATACTGATCGCCTCGCCGATGATGACATCTGTGATTCAGAAGATATCGGCAGACTGTGCATACGGAACAATGATGAAACGGATCTCGTATACATTTTCCGTTTGGGGTTTTGTACTTCTCGTCTGTTACGTCATTCTGTCGGCTTTGGGAGATGCGAATGATGTCGTTATCGAAGGAGCCGTACAAACTGTTCCCTGGTGGATCTCAACGGTTCTTATAAACACGGTCTTTGCGGTCTGGGTTATTCTGGGTGTCGCCGGCGGACTGCAACTTGTTTTCGGATGTAAAAAAGATGACACGTAGACGTTATGAATCGAAGAGGAGGAAAATGCAATGAATAAAGACCCAAATCACGCGAAAAAATATGGGTATATATTATTGGCAGTTCTCATTTTCTTACTTTTCATACTATTTGCCCCTCTTATGGTGGAATCCACCGGGATCTTGGACAGTAAGTCAATGACATTATCTTATTCATCATATCCTGAAAAACCGATCAACCACGTATGGAACGAATCCGGATATGCGATATTGAATATTACTGATGATGATTTTGAAAAATATCCTGAGATAAAGGAGTTGTTTCTGACTAAAGATACCAGTATAAAAAAATCGGACCCTGGAACAGATAACCCTGTATTGAATAGTGTCCAGGTTCTGACTCGACAACGAATCGATGAGATTCGGGAAAAATACTGCATTCACAGAATTCTCTACTGGGAAGGAGAGTATTATCAGGCAGGCATCCCGTATTCATAACTTTT
>NZ_AUMX01000031.1:0-1752 GCF_000430905.1 Methanocorpusculum bavaricum DSM 4179 | reverse complement strand
TTTTCTCACTATTTGTCTCACGATTCCGACGGATACATTCTGCATTGGAGTCTATGCTCAATGTATTGATAATAGATGAGGGAGAAAGGGTAGTTGTGGATTGGGTTCCAATCTGCAAGATTATCAAAAAGAGGGTTTTCCTCTGGTGTTGCTTACGTATCTGCGATGAGGAATCCTTCTAACGAGGTTAAAATGAATTTGATAAAAAACAAAATTGTTCACGTAGAATTACTACTTTTAATATTTGTGGTTTTTTCATTCACCATGATTAGTGGTGTTGGTGCAACTATGCCAAATGATGATATCGTAGGAGATGGAATTAACGTACTTACCATTCAAAACGATTCTGAACAAAAGCTTTTGTCTACAAATTTTATTTGTATTGTTCTCACGGAAAAACAGTATAATGCTGCTACCACCCCCAAGGATGGAATCGTTCGTCTGGTGATTCCCCAAGATAAATTTGTAATTGTACAGGTTCCAAGTAAAAGTGAGGTATCAATCCCATCCGACATAGTTAACAGGAGCAAACTACCCAATAACGAAAAAATTATTGTGTTGTGGATCCCCCTTCCGTTAATCAGTTACAATGTCGTTGAAGAGGATGTTGTACTTTCTGCTCCAGAAAATTTCTTCAATACCTATGAATCATTATCTGATCTTTTACAAGTTGCAAAAAAGGATTACATGAACAATATTGAAATTGATCAATTTATTCCAGCTGAAACTTATTTCAAGGAAAAAAATTTGAGAAGTTGGATTCGTTATGAAGAAAGAAGAGTCTATAATGAGAATACAGGATATCAAATTAATGGTCTTACGGGTAAATTATATGATGCTACTTATTCAAATCAGGGAAATTCTAACTTTGCGTCATATCATGAGATAGAAATTTATCTTAATAACAATGATTGTATTGAATTTATTAGTGAGATTAGTGATGGTGTAACACAAAGTTTACAAGCATATTGGGTAATCATTTATGATAATCTCTCACCTAGTTATATTACATTACTTTCACGAAAGTATGATAATGTCCCATACATGGAATATTATCTTTACCTTGAGAGCGGCAGAACGTACTGGGTTCATTTTAAAAATCCAATCACAAATACCTGGTATACCCAATCTTACATTGACTCAACACCAAGTACATCCATACATCAGATTATGCCCTCTTCAGAACTTTATCTAACTTATTACTCACCCTCTTTGTTAATTCAGAATAGTATCGTTGAAGATTGGACACGTACAGTATCCAATGGTTTAATTAAACCACAAACCACTCTGTATGAAATGACATATGCCGCATCATATGACCAATATGTATCGGTTTCAAGTAATTGGAATACGGATAATGGAATAACATCACAACACTCTGGGGGTACATCAGTATCATAAATTATATGGTATGGTAAAATATATTTCCAGTATGAGGTTCAAATGATGAAATTGCGTATAAAAATTCTTGCTGCATGCATATGCTTACTCCTGTTAACCCTTAGTGCCGGCTGCATCTCACCGGAACACCACTCAGAAAATAATAGCCTGCCTGACTTCATGCCTGGTATGTTTGATGGGGGATTTTTGATATCACCCCCCGAAGTAGTATCATATACCACTCCTGCTCTAGACTGGTACTACGATCTGGATAATGCAACAGGTTTTGTAAGCGTGCAGAGACGGGATGACCGGTCAAATCAGATTCCCATTTACGTTGCAGAACCGGGTGTTGAGGGAAGAATTGCCATA
>NZ_AUMX01000030.1:0-1959 GCF_000430905.1 Methanocorpusculum bavaricum DSM 4179 | reverse complement strand
CCAAAACAATCAGAAGTATTGTAACAACTGCGGGAGGAAACTGGAATGAAAATCGATCTAAGCGGCCCTCTTTACGATGCACTGAAAAAAACAACCGCAGAGTATTCAGCCTTGATAGAGAAAAATAATCTTCTCGGAGCAAGAAAAAAAGCTGCAGTGATCGTGAGAATATATCGCGAACTTGCAGATAAGACTCCTGCAAATAGAAAAGAGAATACTGAGTGTGTAGCAAAACAGGGAATCAAATCAGATATGGCACATAAGAAGATAGGACAGGCGAGGATCGACATTACTTTAACGGCGGAAGATAAAAAGGATGTTTTAGTTGTTGTGCGAGGATATGGAGAAGTTGTTTCATGTATTTTTGAAAGAATCGATAAAGAACTGAAGGTTTTCCTGGAGGCGGAGTGAACAATGATACAAAACGAACGCTATCAATTTTTGTACAATCAAGGTGTAATGAATTTGAACAGAGGAAGATACGCGGAAGCTCTCAAATCGTTTGAAAATGCAAGACGCGAATCAGATAATTCATATGCATATTCCGGAATTGGACGTGCATATTATGGTCTTGGAAAATACAGCGATGCTCTGAAAAATTTTGAAATAGCATGCGTTAGGTACTCTGGAAATATTCAGGCAGCTCATTGGATGGCGAAGACCCTCGGTAAAATGAAGCGCTATAGCGAAGCTGAAGCACAGTTTAATGTGGTGTTGAGAAGACTGGGGAATGGACCTATAAATTTCTATCAGGAAGTCTATGCGGACTATGAAGATATGAAAGATGAGAGGGAGGGAAGGAAACCCAGAGGTTCGGTTCATAAACCTCCCATGTCATATTCTGTGAACAAAGATTCATCTACAAAAATAATTATCAATGGTGATGTTTCTGCTCCAGTTAACATCGGAGGAATTCAGGCAACCGATGACGCGATAATAAACAGAGCAGAGATTGACAATTCAGCAAAGAAAGAAGTTGTCGGATTCAACTCCAAAAAAGATGGTTTTTTCTCAAAAATATTTGGGTCAAAAAAATCTACCTGCCCGGATTGCGGGACCACGATCCAAAACAATCAGAAGTATTGTAACAACTGCGGGAGGAAACTGGAATGAAATCGCCATTTCGTGCATCCGGTAAGTTAACAAATGACGCTCATATTGTCAACTTTAGAAATCCTCAAAGAGCACTTAAAATTATTCAGGAGGCACTTGTTAATAATGAAAACAAATACTGGGCATTTGCTGAGCAGGGAAATATCTATACCGCTCTGTCAGAATATGATGCTGCTCTGACTTCATTTGATAAAGCTCTGAAAATTTCCAATGGAGATTATGCACAGTCCGGAAAAGGAAGATGTCTTTATCTTATGAGGCAGTATCCAGCAGCACTACAATGTTTTGAAAATGCATTATCCATTGACAATGAAAGTTTCATGTCTATGCATTGGAAAGGAAAAACTCTTGCCAAACTGAACAGATTGGACGAAGCTGAGAAACAACTTTCTGAAACAATAGCTCTCCTCAAACTGAATCGGGCGAGACCTGGATTCATAAATGAAGTCCGTGACGATTTAGATGATGTCAGAAATAAACTGGGATATAATACAATACATTCAAAAAAAGGTTCAGATTCAGAATCGGGATCCAAAAGCGAATCGAGTATTTCAAGAGATTACAAAGAAGCCAAGACTACCATTATAATCAATGGAAATAATAATCCGATTAATCTTGGTGGAATTCAGGTAACCGATGACGGCATACTGAATCGTCCTATATTTACGAGTGAAAACGGCCCGGGGTCTACAGACCCTGTCGAACCAGCCATCAAAAAATCTGATGAAAATAAATCTGCTGAAAAGAGATTCGGGAATACAAAACACTCAAGCATTTTTTCGCGCATTTTTCAAAAAAACACCTGCCCGGATTGCGGGACCCCGATCCAAAACAATCAGAAGTATT
>NZ_AUMX01000029.1:0-2043 GCF_000430905.1 Methanocorpusculum bavaricum DSM 4179 | reverse complement strand
TTTTCTCACTATTTGTCTCACGATTCCGACGGATACATTCTGCATTGGAGTCTATGCTCAATGTATTGATAATAGATGAGGGAGAAAGGGTAGTTTTAGTGTTGTTGAAGTTACAACAACGGTAAAAATTTTATGAAGAGGAGAACACAGTAAAATGATAAAAATTCTATCAAAACTACTATTAGTATTCGTCTGCTTATGCATGCTGACGGTAATTGTGCCTGGGGTTTGTGCAAGTGAAGCATTTTCATACTCAGGAGAAGATGCTTTAGGAATTGCAAGTTCTGATGAACAGATTGAAGAAATATCTCAACCTGAATTATCGAACGCTATTTTTTCCATCGATGGTGCAACAACTGATGTAAAAACAGGCATCACACGAGAGAGCAAAGGCACAGATGAATTAGAAAAACAATACGGCATCTTGAACATCCCGTCAACTGTTCTTACCTATGATGCGGTATCTTTCAGTACCGTGAAGTTAAACAAAGAGGGGGAAAATTCCTTAAAAGTTTATTTATACGGCAAAGAGTATGATTTAATCCTTGAAAGGTCTAATTTTGAGAATATTGATGACGGTATTGATTCCTATAACGGATATATCAAAGGTTTGGATAATTCAGTTGCATTATTTACCTTTGATGAAAGTATGGGGAAATCTCTTGTTCATGGATTCATTGAGTTCGAAAATGAGCAGGTGTATGTAGTTCCTGTTCAAACACGGGAAAATGGATTGAAAACGGACAATCCTTTGCACATTATCTATTCATCAAAGGGTGTTGCAAATCCAACTGAAGAACAGATAGCAGAAATTGAAAAAAGATCATCTGAAAATACAAACCGGCTGGGAGTTACGTTGCCGGATGCAGGTAAATTTCCGATCACATCTGATTTATCGTCAAGTTATTCTCCATCCAGCTGGGCAACGGTTTATGTCCTTGTAGCAACTGATTATGAATTCCATGAACTAGAGACGAATTGGGTTTCTTCAGCACAATCCTATATGAATCATGCTGCATATCAGTATCAGAGACCTGATATTGGCGTATTTTTGAATGTAGCTGAATATGATGATTCAAAAATGCATGACTTATCCAATGATGCAAGGAAAACTTCAGAGCCATTTGGATTATTTAGAGAAAAATTTCCAGCATGGTATCTGGATAGTAAAAATGCAGATATTGCTGTCTATTTAGGTGGAAACGATAAAAATGCTATAGAACAAGGTGAGTCTTTTGGGTATGGACGGTATCCTGACGATGAGTGTCGCTATACTTGGAGTCAGATGGTTGCTGATATTTATCCTCCTATTATTGGACTAATCTATGACGGATCACTCAATGCAAGAAGATATTGCGTTATTCATGAGTTAGGACATATATTCGATGCAAATCATGAAGATTCACAGGGCACTAATAAAGCATACATGTGGGTTGAAAATAATGTTCAGAAACGTAGTGTCATGTGGAGTTGTTATTTAGGCGCAACGAATACCTGTGAATATTCATCTCCAAGTTATCATGGTGATAATACACACGATAACGCAGGTGCCATCAGAGCGGTAAAGCATAACATTGCAGCACTCGTGTGATTTATCTTAGAGGTATATACAATGAACAAAGACCCCGATCACGCGAAAAAATATGGGTATATATTATTGGCAGTCCTCATTCTCTTACTGTTCATACTATTTGCCCCTCTTTTGGTGGAATCCACCGGTATCTTGGACAGTAAGTCAATGATATTAACCTATTCATCATATCCTGAAAAACCGATCAACCACGTATGGAACGAATCCGGATATGCGATATTGAATATTACTGATGATGATTTCGAAAAATATCCTGAGATAAAGGAGTTGTTTCTTACGAGGGATACCAGTATAAAAAAATCGGACCCTAGAACAGATAACCCTGTATTGAATAGTGTCCAGGTTCTGACTCGACAACGAATCGATGAGATCCGGGAAAAATACTGTATTCACAGAATTCTCTACTGGGAAGGAGAGTATTATCAGGCAGGCATCCCGTATTCATAACTTTT
>NZ_AUMX01000028.1:0-3533 GCF_000430905.1 Methanocorpusculum bavaricum DSM 4179 | reverse complement strand
ATTGCAAAAGAATAAGGGGGGGTGCAGCGTTGACCAGTTCCCGAGAATTCGCATATCTCAGTACAATGACCGACGCAAGAGAGCTTAACTGCCGGGTTCGGAATGGGTCCGGGTGGAACCTCTCTGCTATGGCCGCATGATCCCCCAAGCTAAGTTCCCGATTTGAACGGGAGTAGAGTTGCTCTGCAGGCAACCGCGTGGCCGCTCCGCCAACTTAGCACAGTAATCTGGCATAACATATATGCCGTTACTGTTTATAAAGGATATACCTTCAATAGGTTTTGCATTCGGATAACGTCTGGGCACAGCGGATACGTCGTTTGTAAGCAGAAGTAGACAGGTTCTCAAAAGAACAAAGGCACAATCATATGATGCCGAAGTCCATCTACCACACATTTCCATTGACGTTACCAATTCATCCTGCACAATGTCGAGGCATACCAGTTCATAAAGAATCTGGATTTGAGCGTTAGTACTTGCGGACTGAACACGTCGTTGCCTTCGTGCGTACATCCCAAGCCTATTAACCCGGTCTTTTACCGGTGCTCTGTAACGAAATCTCTTTTCAAGCGAAGTTTCAAACTTAGATGCTTTCAGTTTTTATCTCGTGCCACGTAGCTGCTCGGCACTGCCTTATCAGACAACCGATACACCAGAGGTGACGAATGAAAGTTCCTCTCGTACTATTTCATTCTTGCTCTCAGATTTCGAACACTCCCATCAGATAGTAACCGACCTGTCTCACGACGGTCTGAACCCAGCTCACGATCCCCTTTAATAGGCGAACAACCTCACCCTTGGCTGCTGCTGCACAGCCAGGATGGAAAGAACCGACATCGAGGTAGCAAGCCGCCGGGTCGATATGTGCTCTTGCCGGCGACGACTCTGTTATCCCCAGGGTAGCTTTTCTGTAGTCAATAGCCCTCACCAAAAAGGCGTATTGGTTCGTTAGACCCGTGTTTCCACTCGTGATTTCTTGCTGTGCGAAATCACGTCAAGCCAACTTATGCTCTTGACACTCTCCTGTGAGTTGCTGACTCACATGAGTTGACCATAGGGCACCCTTGATATTTTTTCGAGGGTGTGGCGCCCCACCCAAACTGCCTACCTACCGATGTCCTCACCATGAAAGATGAGTGAGAATTACAGCAGAACAAGGATAGTGTCTCAACTGTGGCTCCACTCATACCGGAATATGAGCATTAACACCTACTATCTACGCTGCGCATGTAATACCGTAAGTCAACGACAGGCTGCAGTAAAGCTCCATGGGGTCTTCACTTCCCGATGGGAGTCCCTTGCCTCTGCACAAGGATAAAAGGTTCAACGGATTTGTGGTAGGGACAGTAGAGCCCTTATTAATCCATTCATGCAAGTCGCCAATTAAGCGACAAGGTACTACGCTACCTTAAGAGGGTCATAGTTACCCCCGCCGTTTACGGGTCCTTCGTCCGATTGTAATCAGTGTTCAGATACCCGCACTGGGCAGGATTCACAGACTATACTAGTCCTTACGGAGTTGCAGTCTGCTATGTTGTTGTTAGACAGTTAGAGCTCCCTGGTCACTGCGACCTGCCTAATCACTAGGCAGGCACTCCTTGTTCCGAAGGTACGGAGCCATTTTGCCGAGTTCCCTTACCACAAATAATTCCGACACGCCTGAGTCTTTTCAACTAGGGGCACCTGTGTCGGTTCTCGGTACGGACATTGCGTTACCTTTTCACGGGCACCAGGTGTTTACACACTTACGCCATCACGCTTTCACTCAATTCTCACCATTACGGTACTCCAAGAGTTTATACGATTGGACGGGACGACGGTCCCGCTATGTATAACCCGATGCGTCAGTATTATTAACGCACGGTACAGGAATATTAACCTGTTTCCCTTTTGCTGCACTCAAGTTATGGTGCAGCTTAGGACCGACTAACCCTCGGCTGACGAACATTGCCGAGGAAACCTAGCCCCTTCGGCGGAATGGATTCTCACCATTCTTTGCTTCTACTACTGCCAAAATTCTCATTCCTATACGGTCCACAGGAACTTACACCCCTGCTTCAGCCCATACAGGACGCCTCTCTACTCGATCACGTTCAAAAACGTGCGCCATGGTATCTGCAGTAGGCTTGAGCCCCGTCCATTTTCTGCGCCCTAAATCTTGACTGGTAAGCTGTTACGCACTTTTTAAAGGATAGCTGCTTCTGAGCTCACCTTCCAGTTGTCTTTGACCTAGGACTTCATTCAGTGTTGACACTTAGCCTACATTGGGGGGCATTAACCATGGTCTGGGTTGTCTCCCTTACGGACTACAAGCTTACCCCGTAGCCCGGACTGCCCGACGTCTACAAAGATAGGGAGTTTGGAGTTTTACAAGAAAGCGAGGAATTTCTTCCCCGGGATTTCTAATAGGTGCTCTACCTCACTATCATTCTCGGTCGAGGTCATGCTTAGACATGTTTCGAGAGGAACCAGCTGACACCCGGTTCGATGAATCTTTCACTCCTATACCCAAGTCACGCGAATGATTTGCATATCAATACCGCATGCGGTCCTCCACGCACCTTTCGGCACGCTTCAACCTGCTCAGGCATAGATCACCAGGTTTCAGGTCGTATCCCGTTGACTCCGCGCACTATTAGTACGCCGCGCCAGGTAAACTACGCGCTTGTCGCTTTCGCTGCGGCTGCCCTTGCGGTTAACCTCGCCAGCGGAATACACTCTTTGGCCCGTTCTTCAAAACGTAAGTTACGACGTCGGCAACTCTACTCATACTACCGCCTCGCGACGGGTTCTTTCGAAGAGAAGATCCTTGCACGCCGTAACACACGATCACCGGTTAGTTTCAGGCACTTTTCATTTCCTTTTTAGGGATACTTTTCAGTTTTCGCTCACGCTACTATTTCACTATCGGTTTTGAGGAGTATTTAGTCTTGGAGGTTAGGTGACCCCCATATTCACGTGGGAATTCCAACCCGCGCTACTCAGGACACTTCTAAGCTGTGTTTATCACCACGTACGGGACTGTCACCCTCTAAGGTAAGCCATTCCAAGCTACTTTCATTAGATAAACACATACTATAATGAAGGCCATACACTACATCTCCCTTGCGGGATTCAGTTTAGACTCTTACGGGTTCGATCGCCTCTACTAACGTAATCTCAATTGATTTCTCTTCCTCCCCCTACTGAGATGTTTCACTTCGGGGGGTTCCCCATCCTTACGGATTCACGATAAATCGTGGGGAGGTCCTATTAGGGGATCCCCGGATCACAGACTCCTTGCGTCTTCCCGGGGCATTTCGCTGCTTGGCACGCCCTTCATCGGCTCTCAAACCGAACCATTCACTAACCGGCATAAGAACCAGGTTCTTTAATCCCGGATGTTCCAAAGCTCGGAACATCCAAGGGTATGTCGATGATTGTTTTAGATGATTGTTGGTTACAACAATGTATTATTTGTGGTAAATGGAATATTCAGCATCATGTTGATGTGCTGTTGCCAGGGACCCTTTGTCTCTCTTAAAGTCTGTCGA
>NZ_AUMX01000027.1:0-1265 GCF_000430905.1 Methanocorpusculum bavaricum DSM 4179 | reverse complement strand
GACAGGGAAAGATATCCGAAGAGTGCAGCTCGAACTAATGAAAACTGCGGGGGCGTCGAAAGAGACTCTTCTCCGTTCGCAGCGGCTGATCGACGAGACAAAATATCTGACGGCGAAGCTGCGGGCTCTTGAACGGGAGATCGACGGGGTGCTGACCCAGGAGGTTCTTTTGATCGAGGGGGAGGCGGGTTGGACGCGGAACGCGGCCGACCTCAGCGGAGGCGGATTGACGGCGCAGCCGGCGATCTTAGCGGAGGCGGCCCGGTCCATCGGACCGGGTTCAGCTGAGCAAGTTTTCGAAGGAAACTTGCGATCAAGTCGAAAGACTTGCGACCAGGTTTTTGAAGAAAACTTGCGAGTGGAATGTGAGACGGTGGAAGGCTGAGGTATGAAAGCGGAACGAAACGATGAGCAGATCCTTGTGCGTCTGCCGGCGAGGATAAAATCTCTGGTGGAGACGGGGGCGAGGTGCGAGGGGATGACGACGCAGGAATGGGTTCGGGAAGCTATGCAGAGCCGGCTTGGTCTTGTGAATGTCTGCCCGGGCTGTTCTTTTGTGAATGCGGGGAGGGCGAAGTATTGCTCTGAATGTGGTATGGCGCTAGGGGAGAGTAAGCGGGAGATCTATCGGGAGTGGATGCTTTCGCAGATCCGGGAGGAGTTTGGGGAGGAGGGGGTGTAGGGTGGTGAGTGTGATTCGGGAAGGAGTTTGTTGTGTGTGGATACATGAGAAAAAAACCAACCGCGTTCGCAAATCAGAGATTTGCGGTTCGCGCCGATTCGCGGTTGGTTTTTCTTCATGTGTCCAAACTGACCCATCTCCCTTCCGAATTGGAGTGAGCATTTCTGCAGGAAATACGTCTGAAAAAATAGAAAATTTGCCGGGAGAGGTGGGTTCACCTCTGCCCAGCGATCACGCCCTCGACGAGCTTCCCAAAGAGCATGATGAGAAACCCGAGGAAGAGCATGATGAGCTTCCTCAGGCGGCTGGAGATTCTCATCTCCTGCCCCCGTTAGTTCAGGGCCGGCTTGGTGTCTGCCCAGGCATCGACCGCGGCGACCGTTGCATCATCGGCATAGCCGGAGACGGTCATCGAATCGCGGTTGAGACTGATCTGGAAGGTGTCGGTCCCAAGCTTCGCGGAAATGCGGACGTTCCAGGTGGCTTCGGTACCGATCTCGGTCGTCTCGGCCGTGCCGCCGTTCCCGAATGCTGCTTTAAGATCCGCACTGCCGGTAAGGGCGGTGATCGCGGCCGAATACTC
>NZ_AUMX01000026.1:0-4237 GCF_000430905.1 Methanocorpusculum bavaricum DSM 4179 | reverse complement strand
AACTACCCTTTCTCCCTCATCTATTATCAATACATTGAGCATAGACTCCAATGCAGAATGTATCCGTCGGAATCGTGAGACAAATAGTGAGAAAATAGAGGGAGGGGATCACATCCGCAGATTGTAGTATTCAAATATCAGGTCTGTTTGGATTCTGTATTGTGTTCATTTTTCATCACATTCGTTACGCATGCATACATCATTTTCAGATTTTCGACACAGCCAAATCATGCAGGCTCCAACCGCGAGACCGAAAACGACCCAGATAATGGAGAGGGTCAACATAAATACCGGGGATATATACCAGGGATAAGCGGGAGGCATTCCGGGGACAACAACATCATATGCATCTCCTGCTATTCCACGAAACATAGCATAGATCAGATAGAAGATGCTGAATACGGCAAACCCTTTCGAGACTCCCGACAGGATCTTCTGCGGTTTTCGTGCTTCGCAGAGTCTTGGGACAACAAGGGAGAAGAGGGGGGCAAGGATCAGGAAGAAGTAGAGGGCGGTGACCAAAACCGGCATTCGCAGGAAATTCGTCAGCATTGACTGAGAAGAAGTGAATGCTCCGTCGATGATATTTGTGATGCCCATTCCGATGTTGATGACGAGCAAAAGAACAAGGGCAATTATAAGGACCGTGAACCATGTCGTGTTTTCTCTGCCGAGCGTTTTCTTATACATTATCACCCCGATAAGGACTGCGAGCGGCAGAATAAAAAATAGAGACGCAAACAGACCATCGGTGACGGCATTTGGCAAAGATATACTCCATGAGAAATATGCCGAAAAAACGCATAGCGGCAGTAGATAGATGAGTGCCATGCAGATGACGCTTGCTTTTGTGTTTTTGGTATGTTCAGTCATGATTATAGATGTATTTTACGTGTACAAACTTACACTGGTTTTATTATTTCTAATTATCTGTGCATTATTATGTGTTGCATCCCCATTATAAGATGGTGAGGAAAACTCGAGTAAGCTAAATGGATACCCATAATATTCACTTAGCATAACAGTATTTCTTACATTAAGCAACCACCATGTGTATGTTTGTTCATGTACTGCTCCAAAACAATGTCCAATTTCATGAATGATACTGTAAGTCCTTGAATAATCGTTTCCATTATAAACAGGGCCACTCCAATCAATAACCATTTGAGACCAGGCATATCTGGTATCATATCCCCATGATAATCCTTGAGCTTTATAATTCACCCCTTCAATATCATATCCCCCAAGATAAACACACAAATCAACATTCAAAGAGTCTAAAGTCGACAGCGGATAATAATATGCCAGAGTCTCTAAAGGATATGTAGTAATTGAAGAATTAGCACTTAACTGAGATTTTTGAGAGACATCATAATGCGGTACTAAAACAACTTTTACGTCATCTCTACCATAACTGGTGACTGAGTTTGCTGTTGCAATGTAACTTTGAGCGATTGTTACCCAGCTACTAGAGTAAAAAGCGTCGTCGGTTACAACAAGTACATCAACATAAATCGTGTCATATGGTCCCTTTGAGTTTGATCCAGCTGATTTTACGATATTTTCAGATAATGGGGCCGTTTGAATCTGATCTTTGACTCCGCAGAATTCGATCGGTTCATCCGGCTGAAGCATATCATACTCTGAATATACGATATGCAATGGCATACCAGTTGTTCGGCTGTTTTCACTTGCCTGAATTGCAGAGATGGTGATGTATTCACCAGGATAGCTTATAAATCCACAAAGAATATTATCCATATCTGCGGTCAAAACAACATGCGAGTCATCAATGCCTGAAATCACGCCCTCATAGGAATCAATACCATCATCAATGTTTTCAAAATTCATTCTTTTAAGGAGAAGAAGATAGTCTTTTCCGTATAATGTGATTGGAAGTGTGATTTCAGCCTGACGGTTGGGAATGGGGTTGTTGAAACAAATCACATCATAGATTTCTGAATCTTTTGCTATCTCGCCTGATGCTTTTTTGGCATCAGATGAGGCTATAACACTTTCTGGAATCTTCAAAGATTCGTAATTTATAGATGATTCTGATTCTTCTGTAATCATTTTCATGTCATAAATCGTTGTTTTACCAGGGAGGGTAAAAATTGGTACGCTATCACCGTCTGCAGTTTCTGCACTTATTGGAAAAATAAAAATTACTGCAATTATGAGCAGAAGAAGTGATATAATTTCAATACGTCGTTTAGTAAAATTCATTTTAATCTCGTTTGAGGGAGTCCTCATCGCAGATACGTAAGCAACACCAGAGGAAAACCCTCGTTTTGATAATCTTGTAGATTGTAACTCAATCCACACCTATCCCTTCTTTTTCATCTATTATCAATACATTGAGCATAGATTCCAATTCATGTATTCAAGAGGTAAAGGGAAAGAGGCAGAATTGGATACTAGGCTCAATGTATTTATAACAAAGAAACAACAGAACATACCAACGTATGAAGATACAGATTCTGTTGATCGGCATGCTCCTTTTGACCACATGCTGTGTAATGCCTGCGGGTGCAGCTGATTTTTCTGAGAATGCCGCAAAGTATACGATAACTCCCTGGTACAAATTTACCGATAGCAGCAAAGCTCCGCCGCTCTACGATACAATTACCCAAGGGGAATGGAAGAGTCACTCATATCTCCTTCCTGCCGGTAAAACAAGAATTGAGATTGCTCTCTCATGGGGAAATACGCAAAATACTCTCTACATGCTGATAAAAAAACCGGATGAATCTTCATATGGACCGTATTACGATTCATTTGATGGAGTAGCAAATGGAGTGATTCCCCTTGCCATAAGCGGAAACCTTGCAGCAGGCCTATGGACAATATCTATTAATGGGGCATCGGTGAGCGGTACTCAGCCATACACATTACAATTCTATGCTGTTTAGACACAAAATTCACTTTTTCCTATGGGTTGTGATCTTCTGCGTACTTGCAGGTGTATGTGGACCAGCGAGTGCCTTTGACTTCTATTATACTTATCCCGGCGAAGATGACTTGGTAATAACCCCGATCGACTATGAGATAGTTCCTGTCGATGACGGAATTGAGGGAGTGACTATTACCGGATGGCTGAACCTTGTTTACTGGAAAGAGGTGCTTCCCATCTATATCGGCTCATACTTTGACTACTTTGAACCAACGCCTCTTGGAGACATGACCAGAACAATGATGATTCCGCTTCTTACTACGATCTTTGGTATCTGCGGTACCTTCATCGTCTTCTGCCGCCGGAAATCTCCCGAAAAAAATCCGGAGTCGACCCCGGCAAAGATCCTCGCCTACATTCGGCAGCACAAATTCTGCTCGCAAAAACAGATCGTCAACGGGGTGGAGAGTTCCCGGGGATCCGTTGCCTATCAGCTTCACCGGCTCCAGATCGAGCAGAAAATATTTGCAGCCGAAGTGAACGGAAAAACGTATTATTCGGCACACCCGATCGATCAGGAATCCTTAGAACCGGTCGTATACAGCATTCTGGAAAATGAAACCACCGGCTCGATTTTCAAAACATTATATCTTCATCCAAACCTGACACGTCACGAGATCGCCGGGATCATCGGCAAATCTCCGGACACCGTGTATTTTCATCTGAAGAATTTCGACGGCCGGTTACTTACCGAGGTGAAAGAAGGAGGGATCTCGTACTACTCGCTCAGCCCGGATGCCAATGATGCCTATTTCAGAATGGAGCGTGGAGAAGTGGGCGGCGGCGAACGCATCGCCATGGAAACATGAGCATTCCAGGCATCGGATATTATTTGCCTGATCATTCGAATATTTGGATAACTAACAATATTTTTGTAGTTAACGCCGCATTTATGATAATATAGAGGCAATAATCCAGTATGAAATACGCACCCTCAGTGCTGGATAAAATCGTGGCAGGACTCGTCGTCCTGATCATCACGATCGCCGTATCCGGTTCAAAGTTCGGAAGATGACATTCTTCCAATAAACACCTCTCCTTTTTTCCGGGATCTTTCAGCTTTGGATCATGATGATGTTCTTTGTTTAGGAATTCCGCTGTGTTTATCACAATCTAATTCGGAAGGGAGATGGTCAGGTTTGGATGGATGAAAAAAACCAACCGCGAATAAGCCCAAATGAGCTTTGCTCATTTGAGGCGGCACGCAAGCCTTCGGCTTGCACGCCTCCGCGAATTAACGCGAATCGCATTTTTCTTGCGCCGTCGTGCTCTGCTCCGGCTGAT
>NZ_AUMX01000025.1:0-7152 GCF_000430905.1 Methanocorpusculum bavaricum DSM 4179 | reverse complement strand
CCCTCCCCCGTCCCTCGCAAGGCAAAGCCTTGCTCGGCTAAGGTCGGCCGCTTTCAGCGTCCAACCCGCCCCCACACGAAAGCCACTAAAATCAACGAAATTCACGAAAAGGGGGGACAGGGGCGGAGAAATGAGGAGACCAGCAAGCTCTGAGAAGAAAGTAGTTGGGATGAGTGTGGACACATGAGAAAAACCAACCGCGTTCGCAAATCATCGATTTGCTCTCCGCTTCGGGATATGATTATCATATCAGTGAGGTATTGAAAATGAATAAAAATTAACACGGAAATCTTATATCAGTCTACAACTTATTTAACAGAAAGGTGAAAATCTATTTCTGACACTGATTTGTTTATTGCTGATAACAGTATTTTTGATAACTCTGTAAAAAAATATCTTTCTGAGTGGTGTGATGTTTCAAAACAAATGGATATTGCCACAGGTTATTTTGAAATTGGAAGTCTGTTAGAACTTGACGGTAAATGGCAAAAGTTAGGTAAAATTCGTATTTTATTTGGGGATGAAGTAACCAAGCGAACAAAGAATATGTTTGAAAAGGTTGATGAGAGCGTTAATACATTTTTAAAAAGGCTTGATGACAGTATTGAAAAAGAAAAAGACATAGATGAGTTTTTAGTAGGAGTTCCCGGAATTGTTAAAGCAATCAAAGACGGAAAAATAGAATGTCGTGTATATAATAAAGGTAAATTTCATGCGAAATCATATATTACTTATTTTAAAGATGATTTCCATAAACAATTCCTTTCGTCAATGAATATCCATGCGGGATATGCGTTAGTTGGTTCAAGTAATTTTACAAAAGCAGGTTTAACTCAAAACATAGAATTGAATGTTCAGATTCCCAATGATGTTGAAAAATTACAAAAATGGTTTAATGAACATTGGGAAGATGCCGAAGATGTTACCCCTGAATTACTAAAGACTATAGAAATTCATGTTAAAGAGTATTCTCCGTTTGATGTATATTTGAAATCAATGTATGAATATTTCAAAGAACATGACCAGACTATAAATGAATGGGAAGAAAAAACCTCAAAAATTTATCCTATACTTTCTCAGTATCAAAAAGATGGATATAACAGTCTAATAAATATCGCAAATAATTATTCTGGGGCGTTATTGTGTGATGGTGTTGGTTTGGGTAAAACTTTTGTTGGGATGATGCTTATTGAACGTTTTGTTAAAAAAGAACGTAAAAATGTTGTTTTAATTATCCCCGCATCTACCCGTGATTCTGTTTGGGAAACTGCAATTAAAAAATTTGTTCCAGAAATTCTCGAAGGATTCTATCCTTTCAAAATTATTAATCACACAGATTTACTTTCAGATTCAAAAAACAATTTACTTGAACAGATTGCGAAGCAGGGTGAAATTGTAATTATTGATGAGGCACATCATTTTAGAAATCAGGCGTCAGGCAGATATCGTAAGTTATTTGAGATGATGAAATGCGGGAATAATAAACAGATGTTTATGCTGACCGCAACACCGATTAACAACAGTTTTTACGACTTACAGCATTTGATAGAACTCTTTACACACGGAACAAAAGATTATTTCAAGTCTATTGGTGTTCATACTATACAGGGATATTTTAGGACGCTTGAAGCACATTTAAATTCAATATCTGATGCATCTGATTTTGAAGATGAATCAAACGATATTTTCAGAAATGATAAATTAATTAATCAACTTGTTGTTCAGAGAAGCAGAGCATATGTTGTTGAAAGTCTGAAAGCATCAGAAGGTGCTTGTAATGTTATTTTTCCTAACAGGCAAGATCCAACAGTTGCAAACTATTCTCTGAAATTATCATACGGAGAACTTATTAATGATTTTATTAAGTCTTTTGATAAGGTTGATAAAAATGGAAAAAGACAGCCCATTATCACACTTCCAATTTACTCACCATTTGATGAGCCGTATTTTATCGGGGATAAATCTAAGATTGATGATATGAAATCTGGGCGACAGGCACAGGTTGTTAATTTAATTCGTCAGTTACTGTTAAAGAGATTTGAAAGTTCATTATCCGCGTTTGAAGAAACATGTATCAGAATATATTTCCGCTTGCTAAACTTTTTGGAGATCTACAAAGAAGAGGGGAATGTCAGAAATATTGAAAGATACATGCAGAAACATGAAGATACTATTGAACACGTTAAGAAATACATTAGCAAATTAAACACATTTTCGGATTTTGAAAATGATTTACCTAAATATGTGTGGGATGAGGATGAGAATTTAACAAAAGATGATTTTGATATCCGTATAATGCTTGAAGATACAATGATGGATTTGGATGTCATCTCTGACTTTATAGAAGATATAAAAAAAGTCGATTCAACTAATGATGATAAAATACGTAAGTTAAAACATATCCTTGCAAATGACAGCAGAGTTAAAGGCAAGAAGGTTATTATTTTCTCCGAGTATCGCGCAACGGCAAAATATATTTTTGATGAATTAAATAAAGCGGGTTTCAGCAATATCTATGAAATAGATGGACAGAGTAAAGTTGACAGACATGAGATTGTTCAGCGTTTCTCACCATATTATAATGATTTATCGTCAAGTGAAGTGAAGGATGAAATATCAATTCTTATCGCCACGGATATTTTATCTGAGGGTTTGAACCTTCAAGATGCATCATGTTTGATAAATTATGATTTACATTGGAATCCCGTAAGGCTGATGCAAAGAATTGGGCGTGTTGATAGACGCAGAAATATAGATATTGAAACGAAATTACTTGAAGATCGCCCTGAACTTGAAAAAGACAGAGATAATATTTACTATTGGAATTTCCTTCCGCCAGATGAATTGGATAGTTTACTCAGTCTTTATAAGGTTGTTTCACAAAAGACGCTTCGTATTTCTAAAACATTTGGTATTGAAGGAAAGAAACTTCTCACGGCAGATGATGATTATCAAGCCATTAAAAACTTTAATTCAAAGTATGAGGGTAAAACATCAAGCACAGAAGATATGATTCTTGCATATCAAAAATTGATGAGTGAAAATCCTGATTATTCTGAAACAGTTAAATCACTACCTAAAAAAATGTTCAGCGGGAAAGTTAAATCAGGACAGAAGGGTATTTTCTTCTGTTATGAACTACCTGTAAAATCAGCATCGGATGGTTGTTGGTCTGAGAATGGAGTGTTCAGATGGTATTTCATTAATTCAGATACAAATGAAATTTCAGAACAGGCGTATGAGATTTGGCAGTTGATTAAATGTTCTGTTTCCGAGCCGCGTATTATTGGTGTTAATAGAGAATCATTTTCAGTAATGAAGGAGCGTGTTTACAAACACATCAAAAAAGAGTATCTTAGACAGATTAATGCAGATCTGCACGCTCCAAAACCGCGTTTGGTTACATGGATGGAACTTTATTAAGAGGTTAGAAAATGAAAACAGAATCAAAACTCAGGAATATAAAAAACTTTGATGATTTGCTTATTTATTTCTCAGAAGAACTGAAATGGGATATTGAAATAGATGATTTTGATGATATTGATGATATTACATATGAGTTCACTGCTGATGATTTATGTTTAAAGGAAGAAGTGTTTGAAAAAATTTCCTCTCTTCGTCAGCTCAAAAATTTATCCTCAAATCAGTCTTTAGGTATTTTTTGTGTTGAATACAACAGTAAACATTTTGAAATTACAGCACTAAGAAAAATATTATGGGGATTAGTAGATAACCGCAGAAATTCTAATCACGCTGTCTGGAAACAGCGAGATTTGCTTTTTATTTGTTTCTGGGGAACTGATGCAAACAGAACAATAGGTATTGCACATTTTGAGGATAAGGAAACTGGTTTGCCTCAGATTAAGGTTACATATTGTTCTCCTGCTAAAGAGGATATTACTAAGTTATCTGATTTTGAAAAGGCTTTATCATTTTTAGAATGGCAGTCAGATATGTCACATGGCTCATACTGGAAAAAATGGTCTAAAGCATTTCCGACTGGCTATCGTGAAAATATTCGTAATTCGTCAACTTTAACTCTCAAACTTGCAGAAGCAGCTCGTAATATAAGAAATCAGATATTAGAGACTCTTGAAGTAGAATCTGATACAGGTGATGTGCATAAAATATACAATAGATTTAAAGAAACTCTGATTCATGATATGACTAAAGAACAGTTTGCAGATATGTATGCTCAAACGGTAGTATATGGTTTGTTTTCTGCAAGGTGTATGGATGAGACTCCAGAAGATTTTAGCGTTTCAGAGGCTATTTCTTGTATTCCAAATACAAACCCATTTTTAAGAGATTTACTGGAAGATTGTATTGGTTCAAAAAACAAGCATCTTCTTTTTGATGAATTAGAAATAGGAAATGTATTGGAAATATTGCTGCATACTGATATTTCGTCAATCATCAAAGACTTTAACCGCCAGACAGGAAATGAAGATCCTGTTATTCACTTTTATGAGGAGTTTCTTTCTGCATACGATAAAGATGTGAAAAAGAATTTGGGTGTTTTCTATACTCCTCAGCCTGTTGTTAATTTCATGGTTCGCTCAGTTGATTCAATATTGAAAGAAGAATTTGGGTTGATTGACGGTCTTGCATCATCTGAGACAAAGAGAATAAAAGAAACTGTCTGGAACCGGAAGAAAAATGGGGAAACTGAAATAAAAGCTGATGTGCCTAAAATTCAGATTCTTGATCCATCAACTGGGACAGGAACTTTTTTGCGCCAGATTATTTTACAGATTTATGAAAACTTTAAAAATAATCATTCTGGTGATGAATACTTTTCAGATGAATGGAGCACATATGTCTGTAAAAACCTATTGCCTCGTTTAAATGGTTTTGAATTAATGATGGCTCCTTATGCTGTTGCTCACATGAAATTGGCAATGGTTTTGAAAGAAACAGGTTATGATTTCAGAGAAAATAAACGCCTGAAATTATATCTTACAAATACTTTAGAGGAAGCAGGCTGGACTGGTCAATCAACATTTGATTCTGACCCGCTTGGCAGAGAATCCGCAGAAGCGAACGGCGTTAAAATAAATAACGGGATTAATATTATTATAGGAAATCCCCCATATAACGGTAAAAGTCTAAATGAAAGTAAGTGGATTAAATCATTAATTGCTTTATACAAAAAAGAACCAAACAGCAATCAAAAAATTCAAGAAAGAAATGCAAAATGGATTGATAATGATTATATAAAATTCATTCGTTTTGGTCAGTATTATATTGAACGTTCTGGCAGCGGCATTCTTGCCTTTATATGTCCACATAGTTTTCTTGCGGGTCCAATATATCGTGGTATGCGTTGGAGTCTTTGTTCATCTTATGATGAAATTTATATTCTTGATTTACATGGAAACAGCAGGAAACATGAAATATCCTTAGATGGTAGTGAAGACGAGAATGTTTTTCAGATTCAGGAAGGCGTATGCATCGCCATAATGGTGAGAAAAAATTCAAAAATAGATGAATTAGGTAAGGTATATTATGCAGATATTTTAGGTACAAAAGAATACAAATTTAATCAACTAAATAAATTACTGTTAAATGATATTAAATGGCTTCCTGTAAGATATTCAGAACCATTTTATATGTTTAAGCCAGTTAAAGATATCAAAACAAATAGAATTGAACAATTTAATATAATAAAATTATTTAAAAAATCTGACATGGGTTTTCAAACCCATAGAGATGATTTTGCGATTGCTTTTGATAAAAAAATAATTGTTAATCGTATCGAAGATATGCTCAATCCCGAAATTTCTGATGCTGACATAAAAGCCAAATATGATATTAATGATAATGGAGATTGGCAGGTTTGCAATGCACGATTAAGGATAAAAAATACCCCTAGCGATGAAAGAACTAATAATGTTGCATTGTGTCAATATCGCTTATTTGATAAAAGATGGTGCTATTTGGATTATGGATTTATGGATCGTCCTCGGGATGGTGTATTTAGTAATGTATCCAACAAAGACAATTATGTTTTAGGTGTTGGGAGACAAGGTGAAGCGATTGGTGATATTGAATGGTGCCTTGTTACAGTATCACGTTACGCAACAGATGCCAACATATTTAGTAGGGGTGGAATACAATCTGCTCCATTATATTTGTATGAAAGCGATACAAAACGAATCCCTAATTTACAATTAGACATTGTAAATAAGTTTGAAAAATATCTTAAACTTAAATTTATCGCAGAAAAGAATGACCAAACAGATACATTCACACCACTTGATATTATTGACTATGTTTATGCAGTGCTTTATTCTCACAGTTATCGTGAAGAATTTGCTGATGAACTTAGGGTCAATTATCCTAATATACCTTACCCGCAGAGTTCAGAATATTTCTGGAAGATGGTTTCTTTTGGTTCAGAATTAAGAAAATTACATACTGAAGAAATTGATGCTGATCTATCTAATTATGAATATTCAGGAATCGGAAACAATATTGTAGATAAATTTACATTAAAAGATAACAAAATTTACATTAATAAAACCCAATATTTCATGTCAAAATCGTCTGATGTTATAATTGATGATAAATTATGGAATTATACAATTGGTGGATTCCAACCTCTACAAAAATGGCTTAAAGACAGAAAAAAGAATTTAGTTATTCTATCTACAAACGATATCACACATTACATGAATATTATTGATGCAATAGATAGAACTCAAAAAATTATGACGAAAATTGACGCATGCATAAAATTCTAAAAAAAATAGAGAATTTCTAACAACCTTTTTTTCGACAGAAAGTACTTTTTTTTCTTTTCCAGAGAGGGTGCGATTCTGCACCAGCGCTCAGCCGGAGCAGAGCACCCGAACGGAACAAAAATGCGATTCGCGAAAATTCGCGGAGGCGTGCAAGCCAAAGGCTTGCGTGCCGCCTCAAACGGACATGGTCCGTTTGGGCTTATTCGCGGTTCTTTTTCTCTTGTATCCGCACAAGACCTTACACTTTCCAAGCTTTACAATAGATACTCCTTCCATTCTTCCGCCCCTGTCCCCCCTTTTCGTGCATTTCGTTGATTTTAGTGGCTTTCGTGTGGGGGCGGGTTGGACGCTGAAAGCGGCCGACCTTAGCCGAGCAAGGCTTTGCCTTGCGAGGGACGGGGGAGGG
>NZ_AUMX01000024.1:0-13702 GCF_000430905.1 Methanocorpusculum bavaricum DSM 4179 | reverse complement strand
GGTTTTTTGTGTCTTCGAATCGAATCTGTTGTTGCCTGTTCCCTGAAACTGTTTAGACGCTGGTTTAGGGCAGGCATGTTTTTCGCGAATGGTTTCGCTGTTTGTGGTTTGTTTCATTGGTTGATTCCTGTGATTTTTGCAAGGTTTGGGTATTTTTCTTTGAACTGTGCGAGGACATCGAGGTAGATGTCAGGATGTTTCTGATAGAGGGCATCGAGACGGTTTTTGAGAGCGAGTTTTGCGCTTTCCCGGGTATCGAAGAGATAGAGGAAGGCTTTTTCGCTTTCGATGTCGCCGAAGTAGGTTTGATGGATCTGGTCGGCTGAGCAGGTTATGGTCTCTGAGCTGCCGGCATCCCTGAGGACGTTTTCGATGAAGTCGACGATCATACCGGATGCGTCTTTGCCGAACTGTTCTTTGAATTGGTAGAGGACAGGGGCTTTTGCTTCGGGGATGTAGATTTTGTAGTCAGGCATAGATCTGATGGACCTCTTTCATGTGTTTACGGATGAGCCCGAGGATGATCCTGGATGTTTCACCGTGTCGATACGTTTTTGCAAAGGCGTCAAAGAGGTGTTTGTCCAAGTCGCCTATGCATAGAGTAAATTTTTGTGATATAGATCTCACTTCCTCCCGGGTGACCGGGTCTTGTGCAGAATTGGTAGCAAGCATGCTGACAATCTGCTAACAAACTATTTCGCAGAAGGGTATTTGAGTGTTTCGGAAAATGCGATATTTGCTAGCAATTTGACAACAAAACAGGGGTGGTGAAAAACAGGGGTCTGATGATGAAAAACGACTCGATTTGTATTCGCAAATAGGTATTTCGATTCCAGAATCGACTTTCGGTGATCAATTTTGATGAATTTTTTGTGATTATTTTTGGTGGGTAAAAATCGAAATCGACAGGAATGGGCGTATTTTCGGTTTGGCAGAGTCATTGTATATAAATTATATACGTGGACGTCCAGGAAAAACGATAACCCCCCTCAGACTACGTCCTTACGGTCGGAAAAGCTTAAATATGATTTGTTTTTGTTTTTGGTTCGATCTCTCTCTCTCTCTCTCTCTCTCTTCTGTACTGTACATAAAATAATAATAATACAACTAGACGTCTAAAAAAAAAGTGATTGATGAGCATTTTTTTCTTCCCGTATTTACTTACTTACGGACGTAGTCTCTGGGGGGTTATCGAATTTTCTGGACGTCCAGGTTGGTATTTTATATAGGATGAGTGTGTTTGGAGGGAAATACGGCAGGAATGGGCGTATTTTTTGTTTGAGGGGGGATTTTTGTGTGTATGGGGTTGGGTGTTTTTGATGGGCTGGGGGTGTTTTTGGAGTGGAAGTGGCGGTTTTCGTGTGGAAGTTGGGTGGTTTTTGGGGTTCGGGGGACAAAGCAGATGTACTTCGATTTCTTGTACGGCATTCGTTTTGACACATGAGAAAAACCAACCGCGAATCGGCGCGAATCCCGCCCTTCGGGCTCCCAGAATCGGATTTGCTTTTCCTCACTCTCGCTCGTTGGGTCTAATCGACCCAACGGCTCGTCCCTTCATCGGGAACGTTCGGGCAAATCCTGTCGCCGCCCCAGCGGCTCCTTTACGAGGTTTTTCTGTTTATGGAATAAAAAAAGGATATATACCTTATACTCAATCTGTCAGTTTACCACTATTCACTCTTCAGCAAAGTTTGTATTCTCAGTATTGAATCCAAGTTGCTTGGTATTTTCTTTAACTGTTCTTTGTAAATCAGGTCCAAATCCTTTTCTATCAACTGCCGTTATTTCAACCTTGATCGAAACATCTGCTCCTAACTTTGTGAATTGACGAATCACTTCTTCAGTGATATTCATCATGTCATTGGCGGGAGTTATAGGATCTAGTTCTACAGAACCATAGAATCTTTTCATTAATGGCCCTGTAATGATTGGTTTTGGTGGCAATGTTCTCGTCGTTAGATCGACTTGGCCTGGTTTAGGGATTACAGGCCCTATAATATCAACCGGAGGTTCTACCGGTTTTAATGATTTTTGATATTCTTCAGCAACAATCGGATCAATGAGTAAAACGGCTTTGTCTTTGATGTAATGTCTTTCAGAAGTTCCAAACCTGAAATCTGTGTATTTTTCGTCTTCGAATCCGTATGCGATTCCAAAGAAGTCTTTTACTTCCTGACCATCAGCAATCGCAGAGTGAAGAACACCTTCATTGGATAAACGCGAGAAATAAAGATACCTGCATGAGTTGTCCCAGAACTCTTCTTCAGTTACATGGTGTTTGTTGTTCCAATACCATTTCCGAAGACAAGAGTTGAGATGGACCGGAGCCCATTCATGTATGATATACTCTTCATCCTGCAAATTTTTCTGTATATCACGTACAGGGTCATGACTTCCAGAATTCAATAGAAGCTCTTTCCATTCAAAATCCTTCGGGACTTCTCTGCCAACACATATAATTTCTGGGATCAGTATGTGTTTGTAGCATTCACGAACACTTTGCTTGGCTGTTTTTGCGCTGAATACTGCTTTATCTTTTGCATGCTTAGATTGAATACTATCCAATACAAGCGCTTGTTTTTCATAATCTTCAACGATAGATTCCCATGCAAGTTTCGAAACGATATGATCTTTGAATCTGCTGACACAATTTTCCTCAGCAGCAAGGAAGATGAGACGATTCTGATATTTTCTCAGTTGGATCCCATGGGTCTCTAAGACACTTTTTGCGTATGGTTGTGCGGTGCTGAAGTTTATGAGTTTGTTATAGTTTTCTCCGGGCGGAAGAATTACAAGACGCAGAGATTTGTCGTCGGGTATGTCTGAACTTTGAGTGAATATATGGACTGCTTCAAATATTCCAGACGGTTTGAATACATCTTTAAGAATTTTTTTGATTTCAGGGAGGATCGTATCATCAAGGTTGAAGCGTTTTTTACGCTCTTCCATTTCTTTGGTTAAGTTGGGTTTGATGTCAAACCAGTATTGATCCTCACCAATATTGAGGTAATGAAGTTTGTTGCTCAGTTGGTCAAGAGCATCTGAGTAAATTGCGATCGACTGTTCTGGCTGGACAATTCCAAGCATGATCTGCTTTTTGTCAATTCCGCGTTTGAGTCTGTTTTGGCTTCCGGGAGCTGTTCCAAGGAAAATAGTCCGTGCAACTTTGCGGCAGGCAAGTTCTTTTCCAAGTCTTGGCTGGGCAGAGTCGAGTCGGTAAGCTTCAGAACGTTCTCCATCGATATCTCCATCAATTACAGGGTCCCATCCTGCATCAAGGTATGAAAGAAATTCAGTTTTCACATCATCGTCTAACGGGAGGTTTCCTGGCATAATGAGGAGATCAGAGTTTCCTTCATTCCAAAGTTCAGAGATGATCTTTGCCATGAGTTTGAGAACACCGCGTGTTTTCTGGAACGTTGGAAGTGATGACCAGTCATTATAAAGTCGGTCAAATAATTCTGGATGGATAGGGTAAGCATTTACCAGACTGGTGAGGTATGTGCTTTCCTGAGTTTCAGGCGGAAAATGTTCAGCGTTCTGAATGTAATTGTCTGCAAACGCTTTGCAGATCTCTTTTCTCACGGCGTCGCCTGTGATCGGTTTGAAGAGTCTTCTTCGCACTATTTCAAAGGATTCCTGAGTTTCAACTGGTCGCCAAATGCTCTGGATACGGCCAAAGTAGTGGCTTACGGTGTTTAATGTATCTATTCCGTGTTCATCTCCAGCCTCTTTGTCAGAATTTGGAAGTGAGGCTAGTAATATTGCGTTTGGGACCTGTTTGACTGCTTCAGTGAGGTTTTGAATGAAGGAGAGATTTGAGTTGTATGTTCCACCTAAGTATGATCCTGTAGATCTGAATTGTGATATGTATCTGACGAGTTCGTCCATTAAAATGACGGCTGGCCCATAATCTGAGAGAAGTTTTATGAATAAATCTTTTGAAGGAGTAGTTCCTTCGAGATCATTTTGTTTTACCAGTTCGTAGGCTTCTATTCCGCCGAGCTGGTAGGCTAAATCACCCCAGAGTGTGTTGACTTTCAGAGTTCCATAGATTATTGGCTGGCTTACGTTCTGATTTGTTCCATCGATCACAACTACTCTGGATTTTGGGAGATCAAATATCTGGAGTTCGTCGAGTATTTTTGAAAGTCCGTTTAATGAGGTGAGAGGTTTTTCCTGTTTGGCAATATGGAATATCGCAAGGAGACTGTGGGTTTTTCCACCGCCAAAGGAGGTTTGCAGTTGTATTACTGGATCTCCTCCTGTTCCGGATATTCTCCTTAAGACTGATTTTATGAGGTCTTCCATGCCTTTTGTGATGTAAGTCATGGCGAAGAATTTTTCAGGATCGGTGTATTCTTTGGATGCAATCTTTTTCCGGACGGCAGATATATCGGCTGCAAATTCTGCCTGCTGGAAGGTTCCAGTACATACGTCGTCGCGGGGTTCTGCTATTTCTCTCCAAGGTTTTAGTGACAAAGTTCTCCTCTCTCTAAATTAAGTAAGTAATAGGTTATGGTCTGTTAAGTGTAATAGATGTATGGTTTTTAACAAAATGGAGACGAGAATTCTTGCAGAAACAAGATAATTCTTGATTTGGATCAGTCACAAATTTCTTCAGAATATGTATTTGGTTCGTCACCTTTGTGTAATTGAACGATACGTATTCCCAAGGTTTTGGCTATAGTTTGAACATTTTTTCGATTTTCACAAGAGACGTCAGAACCCAAATAAATTGTGGATGGTTTTATAAACGGAAATGCAAGTCCGTTTTCACTAGCGAGATAACTTAATACAAAACGCCATTCTCTTTCGGCATGGAATTCAGTTTTTTTCGTGAGAATTGCTCGTAATATCCGTGGGTTCCAATATGTACGCTTGAAGTCAGAGCTTAATAGATCACTCAGATTTATCGGAATATCAGAGTAATAGACCGGGTACATCTCGGCCTTTTGTATGTCAGAATTAGCACATCTTGTCATGTCATATTCAAGACACATACCTGTATTGTTGTTTCCAAATTTGGCCCATAAAGAATCAGAGTGCTTTTCATCGGTAAAACAACAAATAGCAAGTCCGTCATACATTCTATCTTGGACGCTTTTCTTATACGCATCCATTTTCTCTTTGGTTTTAGATTCTTTTTTGATCAAATCTAGTATTTGTTGTGGATCTCCTTCACCGTGCTCCCGAGCTGTTTTCAAAACTTCTGCTGTTAGCCCCTGCAGAAAGAATCCGTTATCTTCCTCCGGAAGAGCATCTATCTTTTTTTGGGCTATATCTATACCTAAGACATTTTCGAGATAAATGCGGCATTCTTTTGCAAATATACGTTTTTGGAGCGCGTCTTCGGAAAAACTCATTTGAGAATCCGGATCGTCATACTTACTGGGGTGTGACAGCCAAACAACATGCCAAAATTTCCCAATAGCATCGCTCCACTCACCAACGAGCGTGTCACAATTTTGTTGGGTGATCTCCCGATAACGATAGAGTTTATCGGGGAGATGTGGACTTTTTCCGTTTAAAAATTTAGGTGGGTTTTCCGACTTGGTTTGTCCAAACTGTTGGATGAATTCCTCAACCCACGGCTCATTATAAGGGTCAGTCATTACTTTTCATCTGGTTTTTTTAGGGTTCCCAAAGTAAATGGCAGTGTCAACGGGATGGAAAACCCTTCCAGTGTTTTCTGCCCAACTTCCTTTTTCTTACTGGGTTCGCGTGCGGTTTTAGCATCTCCGCCAGGGCGTTCTTCAATGTTTTGCCATGAAGCGGTCAGTTCATTGTAATATCGTGCATCTTCAGCCCAGCCTTTCTGTTCGCAGATCTGATAAAGTCTGGTTGCGAGAAGATTTATGGACTGAGACATACTTTCGATCTGACTAAAGAGTCTGCCGGCTTTTGCGTCTCCGCCTTCCTGATGAGCTTTTACTAAGTGATGAAGAGCTTCCCAGACCGGAAGTCTGGAGTCTGTTTCCGGGTCCCAGTTGTCAGGATACTCGGTAAATCTGAGGAGTCTGACATTTCCTCGGCCTGATTGTAATACACCAGCCTCCTGTAAGCCAGAAATGGACGTTCCTTTGGCTGTTGCAAGAACTTCAGCTTCCCCGTATTTTCCTTCGTTCCATCCGTTCTGCTCGAACCAGGATTTACAGAATTTTGTATCCGCATCGAGTTCGTTGTCGTCCTTGTCAAGATAGGCACTTAGAACTTTGTTGATGAGAAGTAACGCATCATGCACACTCATCGTTGAGCCGTTGGCTTCAAGGATCCCGGAATATTTGGAATAGATCGCCATTCCCGGGCCAATCGCGGCCTGTGCCAAATCAACTGCAGAGACTTTGAAGTCTATTTTGTCATCAAACTCAACACCGGTCATCAGATTCAGATCCTGCGGTAATCTGATATTTAATTCTTTGATGAATTCTTTCCGGGTGATCTTTGGAGCATTGGCTTCACGTTTACGGCAGACTAGAATGATGGCAGATGCTAATGAATTTGAATCTTGAGCATTCATACGGCTTCCTCGCTCAGTTCGCATAGGCCATGTTCCAGTAATCACAAAACCAGATCGCATGACTGCGTCAAGGAAGGTTTCCCATCCGGTAGATACCGTCCCTTCTTCTTTTGTTTCAGCCTGTTTGAATGCATAATAAATTGTTACAGGAAATGCAGGATGAGATAAATTTGCTATATTTGTTAACGCTTTACTCATCATATTCATGAACTCTTTGGAAGCATTTTCTTTCGAGCCAAAACGATGTGAGGATGCAATAATTTCTTCTTCTTTTGGAGTTGCTATCGTTTCAAAAAGATTAGGGTATAAACTTCTGAGTGAACGCCTCATCCACACATAAAAAAAGTCTGAGATATCCCCAAACATAACAACATCATAGTATGGAGGATCCATTGATATGATTTTGTTTTGTGATATTGTTTGCTTTTGAGCATCAGCCTGACATGCATATCCGGATTCGTTTCCAGGAAGTCTTTCGACAACTTTCCACACCCAGTCAACCATTGCCATCCAGTTCCCTGTTGAATCTGAAAATGGATTGGTCTCAGCATATCCCCAAGACATTGCAATAGCCTGACGAACAAAGGTATTCCTTATTTTTTCACCAACGCTATTCCAACTGCAGACCGATGACCAGTAGTCAGCACATTTGTCGAGAACAAAGGAAAGATATGTGGCAAGTCCTTTAGCGTAATCTTCATCAACAGTGCCCGCAGATTCGTCACGGATTTTGTTAATAACTTCGGGAATCAAATCAGAAAATGTACTCAGAGTGGTTAACTGACGTTTGGAAAAGATATCCCCAAATGTTTCCATACCATAAAGATGAAGGCGGAAATCTCGAGGATTTGTAGGAAACCTAAGATTTGGCTTCCAAACGGTCTCATTCCCACATAAGATAAGTGCTTTTTCAGAGAAAGGAGAGAGATATATTCTCCCTTTTTTACCCTCACAAACAACAGCCATTAATTTTTCACCCATCCTTCCGGCTTGAGCTTCAGAGCGGATATATGACAAATCCATCGATGAACCTGACATAATACAGACTCCGCCTTTCCGCCCTACTGTTCCCTCATTCAATGTGGGTTCCCCTTGCGTTCTCACCACAAAATCATAGCCAGAGTTGTCCTCCCGAATTACCGGCTCGACCCAGGTCTTCTGCTTAACGGAAATAGTAAACGAATTAACTAAAGGAACATCAATATTTGCAAACGCGGGATTCGGACTCTTTACCGTTCTTGCCCATATCCATGCAATGACCGTTAATTCCTGACCAACATATGGAAGCAGATCAGGTCTGTCTTTGGTCATCTCTTCCGTGATCTTCACTTTTGGATACAGATGGCCTATTCGTTTGAATGCCTCTTCACGCATCCAATTACCGTAATATTTGATATCCTCGGCAAGTCCTGTGCAGCCTTTCCATGAAGAACTGATCTTCTTTGAACCAGGATTGATCGGAGCATGACCAGCACACTTCGGCGGGATCTCGATCATCGCCTTATTTATCATCACGGCGACCGGGTTCAGATCAGATGCATACGCGGTCAAACCTAAACGCTGCATCTCTAAAGGAATTGCTCCGCCTCCGGCAAACGGATCATGACCTGCCGGCAAAACATCAGGATCAAAAAGTGTTGAAGCCTCAGGGTGATCCTTATTCGCCTCGCACGTCTCCACCCAGCTCTTCCAAACCTCGTTCCTTGCTTCTTTTAAAATGCGTTCATTATCCGAGTTTTCCCACTTGACCATCTCACGAATGATCCTGAAAAGTTTTTTTCGCTGATTCGCATACATTCCGATCTGCTGAGGAGTTGGATTCGGGTTATTCCAGCCGGGATCATTCACCATCTGGGCAAACAGAATTGCACGGCATGTCACCAGAGGACGCCTTGCCCACCACAAATGCAAAGTTGACGGATGACCGTGACGAATAGATTTCTCTCTGGCAGATTCAATATTTATCGCATCCAGAGGAATAGAGGTCTCGATCAGCTTCTTTGGTTTTATTATTTCTGTCATCTAAAACTCCTTTGAACGTGCTAAAAGCTCTTCCACATCAAAATTCTGGCTCACCACATCAAATGCAGGTTCCTTCGTAAAAGGCTCATGAATATACCTTGGCTGCATGACCACGTCACCATCCACCCGCACAATTGCCAAAATAAACTTCTCACGCTGATTCAGACCATACATGATCTCATTTTTGGAAACAGTTACAACCGGACTATCCATACCTTTACCCTTCACCTCAATATGTCTCTCATCAATGATCATTCCCGAACCATCTTTCTTCCGGGATGTGATATCCCACCCGCAGTTCTCTTTAGAAACATCGGTCGTCTCATACCCCATCGACTGCTCTTTTGCAAAAACAGCCTGCATTCCCTTCATCTCGATCTCAGAACGGCAGTCAAAATCCGGGGTGAAATAAGGCTGCCCCCCATTAGATAAATATTCAAACAATCCGAACGGCAAAACAATGCAAGCCCCGATCACCAAAGGAGTCTGGGATACAACATCCCTCTGAGAATCCAGATCAGCCTCACGAACCTTAAGCCGGTCACGCAGACGCTCGATTTCACTCTTCACCTTCTCAAGACTTGGGATCGACCCTCCCTTGCCCCGTCTCACATCAGCCTCAAACCGGGCTCTCTGTTTTGTAAGATAATCGATCTCCTTTAAAAGCCTCTCCCGGATAGCACATTTTGTCTTATCAATATCCTCCTCACGCTTGCGTCTGATCTCATCAAAATGGTGGGGGACCAACTCCATATTCGCATAAGACAAAGCTTTTCGCTCGACATCATCCCCGATCCATGACATGGAATATCCATCCAGAACATTATCCCTATCCGCTCCTGATCTCCAATCCTCACCACATTTTTCTTCAATGAATCTCTCCTCCTCCAAAGTCAAAGACCTCAGATCCAGATGAGGTGCAAAACCTGCATCCATCGCCTCCCCTAATTCATTCATTTTCACAAACTGAAATCTTCTGGAAATCACCTTTGAAAGATCATTACTCTCAGTGATCCGATGATCAAGAACATAAAGAATAGAAGGGGTATGTCCATTATCCAGCGGGTCGACAAAAACTGCCCCCTGTTTCAAAAGACCGCCGTATTTCTCGAGAATGATACTCGTAACTGCCCGCATCAAAGGATGACCGGGATGCAGCATGACAGCCTGCTTATTCTTACCCTCAATATCCTCCTTATCAAAACACACCCTGTCATACTTATGAACAACTGGATTTCTGTCACGCCTTTCACTATCGATCAAAATATGATCTCTCTCCAAAATAGAACTTGGAACATGTGAGATCTCATAACGTCCCGTCTCACGCTGGTTAAGTACTCCCCCCACCTTTGAAAATGCATTCAGGAAATACGACCGCACAAAATACGGCTGAAGTTTCCTTGCTTCTGCCTTCTCCATCTCCTCACGAACTGCAAATACACGCTCCGGACTCATAATATCCTGAGTCAAAGCATTTCGCCGAATCAGATCCTCGATATGTTTTCTATCCAAAGCACCCTCGACCTTCTCCTTTAATCTCGCCTTGGTTTTCGGGTCTTCACCATAACGAATTGCTTCTAAAAGCAGATCTGCCAAAGACCTATCCTCAAACAAATCTCCCAAAACATCAAACACCTTACCGCCAAGAGCCTGGCGTTCAACCTCCAACTTTGCAAAAAGCGTTGCAAAAACATCCCCCTCACGGGTATCCTTTGCAATCAGATTCCACAAATAACAAACTTCTGTCTGACCAATACGATGGATCCTTCCAAACCTCTGCTCGATCCTGTTTGGATTCCAGGGCAGATCATAATTGATCATCAGATGAGCAGTCTGCAGATTCACTCCCTCTCCTGCTGCATCGGTTGCAATCAAAATACGCACATCCGGGACATTCCGAAACTTCTCCTGAATTTCCCTTCGGCTCTCACGCTTCACCCCTCCATGAATAACAACCACCTCTTCATTTGACCCAAGCAGATCCGTGATCCGGTCCTGAAGATAATTCAGAGTTGCTTTATATTCAGTGAAAATGATCAGCTTCCTCTGTTTCCCATCCTCTCCTCTCATTTCAGGAGTATTCTGCAATAGTCTGGACAACTCATCCCATTTCCGGTCTTTCTCGGATAAAACAAGTTGATGAGCCTTCTCCTCTAAACCCTCAAGAGTTTTGATCTCATTCTTTAACTCTTCCAGACTTCTGGCTGCCGTTGAATTATCTGTGATCTGATCTATGCGCTCCTCATATTCATGACCTGTTAAATCATCAAACAGATCATCTTCAAACTTACTATAATCTGATTTTGTATAACCAGCCATCACATCTGAAACATACCCCCTGCTTTCTTTACCCTCTTCCCAATCTTTCTGTTTCTCGATCAACTTTTTCTTACGATTCTCTAATGATTTATGAATTGCTTCCGGACTAGAAGCAAGACGACGCTGAAGACTCGTTAAAGCAAAACCGACATTGACTCTCTTATTTTTATCCAGCCGCTCAGCCTTATTCATCTCTTCACGGACATAAAGCGTAACATCCTCATAGAGTTCCATCTCCAGATCAGATAGCTCATAACTTGCCGTGACCGCTTTTCGTTCAGGGAAAAGACGTGTGCCGTCAAACTTCAGCAGATCCTCCTTACACATCCTTCGCATCACATCAGAAACATCTGCTCTCTCAGCAGCACCGCGGATTTTTGCATAGAACCTGTCCTTATCCAGCAAAGAAAGGAATAACTGGAAATCCTCTTCTTTTCCATTATGCGGAGTCGCTGTCATCAAAAGAAAATGTTTAGTATGGGATCCGAGAAGTTCACCAAGCCGGAACCTCTGTGTTTTCTTCACATCAGATCCATTTTGACTTGCAGACATCTTATGGGCTTCATCAACGATCACCAGATCCCAATTAACAAGTTCAAGTTTTTCCAGGAAGTCTTCATTTTGTTTCAACTGATCGAGTCTTGCAATAAGGCAGTTATGCTCTTCAAAAACATTTCCACGACACTGTTCATTCATTTCATTGGAAAGAATTCTGAACTTCAGATTGAACTTTTCATCCAGCTCATCTTGCCACTGTTCAACTAAAACACCCGGACAGACGATCAATATCCTTTCAATATCAGATCGGGCGATCAATTCACGAATCAGCAGACCTGCCATAATAGTTTTTCCAGCTCCCGGATCATCCGCCAGAACATAACGCAAAGGCTGCTTTGGAAGCATAGACTCATATACGGCCGTGATCTGATGGGGAAGAGGTATGATATTGGAAGAATGAACGGCCATATACGGATCGAAAAGGTGCGAATTGGCTATGCGCTGTGCTTCCATAGCCAGTTTAAAATCATCGGCATTTGCATCAAAAGCAAAATGTCTCCCTTCAATTGCTAAAGAATACTTGTCCTCATCACGTCTGAATAGCTGCCTTTCTTTTGGGATGCCATCATCCAATTTGTAATATATGGTGATTATGTCGGGAGATAATTGTTCAACTCCAATGATTTTTGCAATTTTACCGGGGAAAATCCCCTGAATAAGGCATCCAGTTATGATTTCTTCTAATTTCATTTCACACCATTCCTCATCTAATCATCAGCACTTTATGGAGAGCGTAATTATTGTTAATAGGTTTTTACAGGTATTAAGAATGATAGTTTTCATAGATTTGCATTATTCAATTTCATCTAAAAACCCCCGAATGAACGGAAAAAACTTGATCTCAAATAAATTGGAATCGACGGGCCGTATTTTTTCACAGTCTCACGCTCAACCAAAAAATGATCTGAGAAAACACTGATATTCACACAGATGAAAGAAAAACCCGCACGAAAGCGAAGCGGAGAGCAAACCACAGGTTTGCGGTTGACTTTTTCATGTGTCCACATCCAGCCATACTCCTTCCAGAGCGTCACACCCCACACGATTCCTCCGCCCCTGTCCCCCCAACACCAAAATACTATTTTCTCCTCACAGGAGCCGCTGGGGCGGCGACAGGATTTGCCCGAACGTTCCCGATGAGGGATGAACCGGCGGATCGATAGCGGGTTGGACGCTGAAAGCGGACGACCTCAGCTGAGCAAGTCGTTAGACTTGCGAGAGAGCCGCCGAGTTCAAGTGAGGATAAGCAAATCCGATTCTGGGAGCCCGAAGGGCGGGATTCGCGCCGATTCGCGGTTGGTTTTTCTCATGCATCCACATCTATCTCAACTCCTTCCTTTTCAGAGCTTACCGATCCCCCCTTCTCTCCACCCCTGTCCCCCTTTTCGTGCATTTCGTTGGCGGGTCGGACGCTGAAAGCGGACGACCTCAGCTAAGCAAACCGAAGGTTTGCGAGTTGGTGGCTTTCGTGTGGGGGCGGGTTGGACGCTGAAAGCGGCCGACCTTAGCCGAGCAAACCGAAGGTTTGCGTGGGGGACGGGGGAGGGTACTAAATGGAGACCGTCCAACGAACTTTTCTCATTTTCGTGTTTTCGTTGGCGGGTTGGACGCTGAAAGCGGACAACCTCAGCCGAGCAAATCTCTGATTTGCGTTATGTTTTCGTGAATTTAGTGTGATGAATGCGCCCACCCAAAAAAATCCCGTCCACGAAATCGAAAAGCACACCCCCCAACGATCACATAAATCCGAACACTATCTCCCCAAAAAAAGCGGCTCTCCACACATCATCCCCCTCAAAAACGGGTGTTGTCCATCGAACGATAGACAGGATCGTTCACCCGCATTCATTTCCGCCCGTAAGATCAACGGGCGAGAATGATTTCTCTCATTCTTCCAATACATTCATCAGAGTAAAACGCCCGGAAGAACGGGTCGTCATACACTTTTTGTTTTTTTGACGCCTTCGTCTGGTTAGCCCGCGGGTTTGGGTACTGTCTGGGACTCCCATTCCCTGCATCTTTTGCGGGGTTAAGTTGATTGAGATTTCGGGCAGATATGACGGCAGCGTTCTGTTTGCTGTAAGGTATCAACTTCCCCGAATAACTTAGAATGAGAGAGCATATAAATCCCTAACCGCGCGGTGCGATAATGCAAAAAAATCGTTCTCACTCAGTAGACACAGCAGATAATACCGGATACATCATCGGAAACACGCATTTTTCCCGCAAATCGCCCACGTCAAAAATCTGAGGATATCTTTATGTTATCAAATTGACATACTA
>NZ_KE387273.1:21514-21781 GCF_000430905.1 Methanocorpusculum bavaricum DSM 4179 | reverse complement strand
CAGGAGATGACGGCTGCGCTGGAAGCGGCGGCGAAGGAGTATAAGGTCCGGTTCCTGGAGACGGTCGATGAGATCAGAGCCGGCGGGCTTGAGTCTGCGGAGTTTGTTCTCCGGCTGGAGGAGAAGAGGAACAAGTCCGTGAATGTGCCGCTGCTTCGTGAGGAGCTGCCTGAGCTGTTTGCGGAGCTGGCGTTTGTTTCCGCGGCGAATGCGTCGAAGCTTCTGTCGAAGAAGTTCATCTATGATGCGACGAAGAAGCTGATCAAG
>NZ_KE387273.1:0-21497 GCF_000430905.1 Methanocorpusculum bavaricum DSM 4179 | reverse complement strand
TGGAGACGGTCGATGAGATCAGAGCCGGCGGGCTTGAGTCTGCGGAGTTTGTTCTCCGGCGGGAGGAGAAGAGGAACAAGTCCGTGAATGTGCCGCTGCTTCGTGAGGAGCTGCCTGAGCTGTTTGCGGAGCTGGCGTTTGTTTCCGCGGCGAATGCGTCGAAGCTTCTGTCGAAGAAGTTCATCTATGATGCGACGAAGAAGCTGATCAAGGACCGGATCACGAAGTATGAGGAGGTGAATGTGAAGGATCTTGAGGCACGCCTCCCGGAACCGGAGTATTCGCGGTATGTTACGGATAAGCCGATCTCGGAGAGGTATGTGATTGAGGAGGTTCTCCTCCGATGAAACACTGGTACGATTTCCCGGAGCTTCTGGATCGAACGAAGCTGAAAGGGCTGGTGGATGAGGGGCTGAGTGTCCGGGAACTTTCGGTACGGGAGGGTTGTTCGCGGCAGTGTGTGGTGACGGCTTTGAATCGGCACGGGCTTACGGCGAAGGGGCAGAGGGGGGTGATGCCGCGGTTTATCCGGCGGGTTGGCGACGAAGTCGACGACCTCAGCCGAGCAAATCTCTGATTTGCGAGCGGGCGGGCTGCCCCGTAGGGCGGTCTTAGCGGAGGCGGGGACCTTTAGGTCCCTCAGCCGAGCAAGGCTTTGCCTTGCGACCAAACCGAAGGTTTGTGTGAGGCGGGTCGGACGCGAAGCGAGTCGGAGAGCAAGGTGCAACCATGTAAACGCGGTTGGTACTTTTCATACGTTACAGGATTTCAACATCTTTTTTTTACTCATTTAATTATTATAATAGGAAATATGTTAGATTGTTATAGTCTCAGATCATTAAACCTCATCAGTAATGAAATCCATGATAGTATTTCGTTGGCAGAAATATCCCCAATAGATAAATGAAACTCTCCTCCTCAAAAAAGAAAATGATTGTTGTTGTTAAAACTAACTTCACCTATGAAGGCAATCAAAGGACTTTATATGATAAAATATAAATCATTTTTTCATTGTCCTTAAATATTCTTTGATTACGTTCACTGAACAGTCATAATGTTCTTCATCCCAAATTTTACAGCGTTCCATCACACAGTAACCATCATAAAAAGGGCATAATGTTTTATCCTGAGTAGGTTCCATATTGTTATAATAGTTTATTCAAACATATTAATTTGATTGCGATTTACACACCATTATTCACATATCAATTCATAATTATACTTGGTGCTGTTTTCCATCATCTCGGGTTGTTCTCAATTTAATATAATAATCAGATAATTAGTATATGTGAGAGTTTAGAGTCTGCATATCTCACTAATAATTCAAATAAAATAGGTATTTGTGCGTTGTTTCCACATGAGAATAACAACCGTGAACGGACAAACTTGTGTTTGGTTTTTTCTCAAGCTTCCACACTCATACCAACTCCTTTTTCTTCAGAGATTCATAAACTCTTTCGACATCCACCCCAATCCTCCTTTTCGTGCATTTCGTGTGATGGATGGGGTGGAAGCGAAGCGTACGACCTCAGTTGAGCAAGGCTTTGCCTTGCGAGGATTGTACCACCAAAAAAATCTCGTACACGAAACCGAATTAAACAACACAAATACAGAGAAATCAAGACATTTCCCTCGCGTTATTTCCCATTTCCCCTCCAATATGGTAGTAGAGGTCGGCACACCGCCGAAGAATACCCTCCCGATATCTGGATAGGATACCATAACGATACAATAACCCAGAATAGAGGACCCCTTTCGGACGTGTGCCGGCTTCGATACAATCGCAAACCTTCGGTTTGGTCGCAAGGCAAAGCCTTGCTTGGATAAGGCCGCCCCCTACGGGTCAGCCCGCCTCAGCTGATGCCGTCAACTTTGTTGCCGGCCCGCTCGCAAATCAAAGATTTGCTCATCGTCTCGACCGCCTTTGGCGGCCTCGACGCAATAATAATAGGATAGAATACGATATGACAGCTGATTTCATTCAGACAGCAATCTCGAAGTCCGCAAAGCGGATCTTCACCGCAGAGTTTACGAACGCCGCCGCGTATGATGCGATCATCGCAGAAATTACCGGCGTGGAAAATCCCCTCGGCCTTGCCGAAGTCGAGCTCGGGAAGCAGACCTACAAGACCTATGTGGGCTACTTCGACCCGAACACCTCCGAGATGAACGGCAAGGTTCAGGTCACGGCATACACGCGGGCCGAGTATTCGGCAGCGATCACCGCCCTCACCGGCAGTGCGGATCTCAAGACCGCATTCGGGAACGGCGGCACGGCCGAGACGACCGAGATCGGTACCGAAGCAACCTGGAACGTCCGCATTTCCGCAAAGCTCGGGACCGATACCTTCCAGATCAGTTTCAACCGCGATTCGATGACCGTTTCCGGCTATGCCGATGATGCAACGGTCGCCGCGGTCGATGCCTGGGCAGACACGAAGCCGGCCCTGAACTGAGGGAGGCAGGAGATGAGAATCTCCAGCCGCCTTAGGAAGCTTATCACGATCTTCCTCGGGTTTCTCATTATGCTTTTTGGGAAACTCGTTGAGGGGTTTCTCGAATCCGGGAAATAAAAAACGGGATTGTGAGCTTTATCGCTGGGCAGAGGTGAACACACCTCTCCCGGCGAATTTTTCTATTTTTTCTAACCGCGTAACTCCTATTTCAAAAGCGATCAGAAGGCGAAACGATCTAACTATACAAATCGGATTTAGGAGGAATGGCACGACCCGTACGGTCGCGCCGGAGATAAGCATGGGGAACTTATTCAGCCCGGTCCCATTCCTTTTTGGTATGAAAAAATTGGAGGTGGATGGTGTGTGTGGTGTATGGTGCGGATCTGCCCGGGGAAGCGCATTTGTCGTATCAAACGAACACATCCCCGGGCCGCCGGAACCATAAGATCCCAACGCTTCTGTCTCGCGGCCTTTTCAGACTCGCTTACTAATAGTAAGTTGCATTAGTATAAAATGTTTTACCAAAAACTGCAGAAACCGGCGAACTCCGTAAACCGCATAAAGATATATGAACAAATGGACCATACAGGACGAGGACCGGGAGAGCGGCACAAAAAGTCAGGAAAAAAAGGATCAGGAAGAGCCTGCCGCGTAATACAGCGGCTCGCTGTACGGCGAAAGCATCCCGTTCTCATCCAAAATAGAAACCGCCCCATGGCCGCAGCAGATCAAAAGCCGCCTGCCGGTCAGTTTCAGCTCAGAATCCAGCTCCTTTGCGATCCGCATAAGCTCCCTTCGCTCGATTCTGGCCGTCTCACTGTTCACATTCACCGAACCGATCATCGAATCGGCAATAGAACTGTAATCCGCCCGTTCCTTAGTCAGCGTGGCAAAATTCAGCAGAGCATCACTCGTAAAAAGCAGCCCTTCATCCGGCTCATACAAAAAGACCTGGCCCGCGATATGGCCGCCGAGACTTGCCCACACCTCAAACCGCATATCCGCAAACGCAAACGTATCGATAACCGAAAAAAGTCCGCGTTTTCCGATCGGCTCGGTTTTACAAAAGCGCACCGTTGCCGGAACATTCATCCGCGAGTAGGTATTGATCGTCGTCGTATAGAACTTCTCCAGGATCTCCCGGCCGTTTGGCGACGCATACCCCCTTGAACCATCCTCCAAAAGAGCCTTGGTCACCGGATGCATCACAGGCAGGACCGGGAAATGTCCCGCCGCTCCGCAGTGATCCGCATCCCCGTGGGTACATACCACGAATTTCACATCGGAAAAATCCCCTGCGCCGACCGACCTGAGCATCCGCTCACAGTCGTTAAAATAACAGCCGTACCCCGTATCAAGGATCATCTTGCCCTCAGACGTCAGAAACACATTCATATTCCCGCCGCCCGGCAGCTGGATCACGAGCAGGGTCTTGTCATTTCTCAGCGGGATCTTCTGATAATGGGAATCAAAACCCGCGCCCGTCGTTTTGCCAAGATACAGCCCGATATTTTCCACCAGCTGCAGATACTCCGCGGGAGATACCCCCTCCGCCTCCCGGATCCGGACCGATTCCTCGCCTTCCGCGATATATTCGGCAAGTTCCTCTTTTGTCAGGGGTTCGATATAAGGAGCGATACGCTTTAAAAAACCTGTATCCAGCATCATGTTTTTCTACTATTGGCTATGCAGCATTACAATATTTATGGTTGCAGGAGACGAAGGATCGCCAAAGGCGTATCAGCGACGAGAACTTTCTGCGGGCAGGGAAGGGACGGATGATCGAAAAAGTTCCTGTCCCCGTACTTCGCATAAACGGCCGTCATCCCAAGAGCTTTCACCGGCTCGATGTCGCGCCGGATGGAATCCCCCACATACGCGGCTTCATGGGCGGACAGTCCCAGGAGATCCAGAGCGCACTCGAACGGAGCATGATGCGGTTTTTTGTATCCGGTCGTATCGTACCCGACGATCACATCAAAATAGGACCGCAGACCCAGATGGCTGAGACGCGACTCCGCAGCATACGAAAAGGCATCCGTAACGATCGCAAGACGGTATCCCGCCGACTTCAGGCCGGCAAGCACCTCTTCGATCCCCGGATAGAGTTCCAGACTGTTCATCTTCGCTTCGTCAAAGACGCCGACCGCCTCAAAATACTTCTCCACGGAAAAGCGGTTATGGGCCATCATATAATCCTGAAGATTGGTGTGGTCCTCGAAGTGATACTTCCACCGGAGATAATAGCCGAGAAGTTCATCCCCGGTCCCTTCCCCGACCGACGCGGCGGCGGCTACGCACCCTTTTTTCATAGCCTCCACAAAATCATAGAGCGTGTTGTCCATGTCGAATAGGACAGCTTTGAAGGGAGTGGAAAGCAGCGTCTGCATTGAATAAACATCGCACCGGGAAATACTTAGGCATATCGAATCGAGAGTCAAAAGATATATCAGACCCGGCCGACCAGATACAAAGTATGACACATGATGCATGGATCCAAAACCCTGAGGTGCTGGAAAAGATATTTCTTGCATCCAGACTGGTCTGCCGTGAAGAGATCGCGCCGGATAAAGCGGCAGTAAAACTTGCGGAAATGATCGATGATACACCCGAAGCGGTCAAAGTCTACTTCGACATGTATGCCCATATGCGTCAGGGAAGGATCTTCAAACAGTCAGGCGGGGATCCGATGATCATCTACTTCCTGCAGCGGATCGCCCAGGAGGACGGGGACCGGGCGCTTGCGTTCGCACTGAAATCCGTATACGGGTTTTCCGGATTCAAAGAGTCGGTCGGGTGTTATATGGATGATCTGAACAAGGCATGCGCCGATATCCAGCGGATCACCGGCGTGAAACCTGCCGGCGCCTGAAACCCTCACGAGAAGATATTGGAGACGTTGTGGAATCCGTCGCCCCGCTTTTCCGCACAGCCGACGGCGGTCGACCGGGGGATATCGGGCACTTTGGTGACCCGTTCGACCTGACAGAAGGCAAGAGCCGGCGATTTTTCCTGTTTTCCGCCGATGACGAAGTAGCGCGAGTGCATGCACATCCGGCATTTTTCCGGGCTGACGGTCCTTCCGTCGGTGCAGATGAGGACACCGTCTTTTACGGGGATCTCATTCACTGTCATAGAACAGAATAGAATAGCCGTGTCCTGAAAGCACGGACTCGATGTGGTCACGGGACGGATCAGGATGTTTCTGCACGTTTTCCCGCCAGATCCCCTGGAGTTCCTCGTCTTTCGTAACGATGGAAACGCGGCCTTTCACCCGGGCGGCCTCGATTCCGTTTTTGTAGATACGGGCGGCGCAGCAGTGATAATCTTTGCAGATGAAAAGCCGGTAGGGATGGATCGTGCAGACGTATTTTCCGTCAGGCTTTCTCCGCACAAAAAAACAGGCCGATGTATTTTGTTCCTGGACGGAGTGATCGTTGTCGAAGAGATCCCGGTATTCCGGCGTGATGAGGGCCTGACGCATCTCCCGGACCACTTCGTTTTTCACGATGAATCCGTACTGGGACAGCTGTTTGTCCATCCTCACGATCTCGCCGATCCCAAGACAGCAGAGCCCGCACTGAGTACACTCAAAATTCCCTCCCATGTTTAATCAGACTTTAATCGGCGCCGAAGCTATTTAGTGATACCGGAAACGGACCAAAAGAAGAAGATGCGTGAGTCGGAGTAATAAGCCTCCTCCTGTTTTTACGGCATTCGGCTAAGCGTTGTACCCGGATCATTGGGTCAGGCACCCGTAGCGACCCTGTTCCAACTTGCACCCACAGAGATTCGCCGTTCCATCGATCCCTCAGCCTCGACGCTCAACAGATTATTTTGCTGCTTCATTGCTCAGAAGAGGACGTGTCGTTTCTGTTCCAGAGCTGTGACTCTCGCCACCCGGACTTGCGTCCGGCTGTGTACCTGAGCGGTGGGAGGACTTTCCTCAGCGGTCTCGAATTGACCACCGTCAGCCGTGTGCTCCCTCTCACGCGGATACATATTGGACATGAGGAATTATGAATGGATCGGGTAAAGGGGATGGCCGGATGAAAAAAACGCGCCGTATTTCTAAGATCCGCGACCGAAGATGCCGCCGGGATTCTGCCGCCTCACGCACATATATAATGGATAGGGGAGTTGTATTCACATACGGGATATGAGAGAGAAAGAAGATTTCAGAATTGAGAAACTCGGCTTTCCGTTCGAAACAGAAAACCCGTTCCTCTTCTGCGCACACCACAAAGACCAGTATCCGAAAGGAGAACGGGATCTCGGACCGGCGGTCTCATTGTCCGGCAGAAATCTTGGCGATGACTTCGTCATCAAAAACGGATTTCGGATGTATCACGGCCAGCGGGTCCCGGGATTTCCCAAACATCCCCACAGAGGATTTGAAACGGTCACCATACCTCTTCAGGGATATGTCGATCATGCCGATTCACTGGGAGCTGCCGGGAGATATTGTAATGGTGATGTCCAGTGGATGACCGCCGGAAGCGGCTGTCAGCACGCGGAGATGTTTCCCCTCGTTCATCAGGACCGGGAAAACCCGCTCGAGTTGTTCCAGATATGGCTCAACCTGCCGGCAAAGGATAAGTTCGCCAGGCCGCATTACAGAATGCTTTGGGCCGAGGATATCCCGGAAGCGGGCGTTACAGACAGAAACGGAAGGAAAAGCACGATCAGGATCATCGCCGGCGTTTGGGACGGGAAAACATCTCCCGCCCCAACGCCCGCTTCCTGGGCAAATGACCCGGAGAATCATGTCAGGATCCTGCTCATAAAAATGGATCCGGGAGCTGAGCTGACCGTTCCAGCGGTCACGCCGACCATCTCCCGAAACCTGTACTTCATCAGCGGGGACAAGATGACAATAGCCGGCAGAGAGATCCGACCCTATACCCGTGCGTCCCCGGCCGGTGACCGGGATGTTTTGATCCGGGCCGGGGATCTTCCCTGTCTCCTTCTGGTTCTGGAGGGCGAGCCGATCAATGAACCGATCGCAAAATACGGACCCTTCGTCATGAACACCGCCGAAGAGATCAAAGATGCCTACCGTGACTACCGGCAGACCGCGTTTGGCGGATGGCCGTGGGATGTTCCCGATCCGGTCCATGATATAGGGGAAAACCGGTTCGCCCGGTATGTCGACGGACATACCGAAGAGCGCCGCTCCTTTCATGGATCCGGATAAAAGCAAATGCCAGGAATTCCTGAGAATAATCCTGATCCTAAAACCTTTTTTCTAGCGAACATATCATCAGCTGCGGATCGTTTTTATAAAAACCCCTGCGCATTTTTTCACGAAACTTCCCGCATCACTAACGCGAAGTATTATGCTTCTGCATGCACCATTTATTAAAGATGGATGGGAAAACATACTCCTCTCTGAAGATTGAAAATATCGTCGCTTCCGGCGTGATCGCCGAGGAGATTGATCTTGCAGAGATATCTGAAAAAATCGACGGGTGTGAACTCAATACAAAACGTTTCCCCGGTGCAGTGTATCGTATCGACAATCCGAAAATGGCGTCGCTCATCTTTTCCTCGGGAAAAGTTGTGCTTACCGGGATCAGAAATGAAGCCGCACTCGATGAAGGGCTCGCAAAGGTCCTGGCCTCTCTGAAAGAAGCCGGCGTAAAGGTCCTGGATGTCCCAAGGGTCGCCGTGACCAACATAGTCTGTTCCTACGACATCGGACGGTTCATCAACTTAAACCGTGTCGTCGCGACCCTTTCTCTCGAAGCGATCGAGTATGAACCTGAGCAGTTCCCGGGGCTTGTTTACCGGATCAAAGATCCAAAGATCGTCGCACTGCTCTTTTCTTCGGGAAAGATCATCCTGACCGGCGGGAAAAACCTCGATGATGTCAGAAAAGGTCTGGACTTCCTTGAAGAGAGCCTCAAGGATGTCTTAACTGAACAGAAATAACTCTAATACTTTTTTTTCGGCCGTCTTAGTAATGGAACAGGATCTCGCGGCCGTCTTTCACTGACTCGGCATACCGGCTGACGTTTTCTTCGATCAGTGCGCTGTCGATCGAACCATGCAGCCGTTTCATGAACTCCTCTTTGAGTTCATCGGAAAGAAGACACCGGTTCGTCAGTTCATACGCCCCGTTGAGTCTGCCTTCCATCGCCATCCGGATGATGACCCGGTCGACCATCGAAACGGTCGCCGGTTCCATCAGATCCAGAACACATCCGCTGCGGCCGCCTGCCGCCGGAACGATCTGACCGTAAAGCGCTCCGCGGGAAAGGTCAAGGCCTGCTCCGGTGCAGGCGAGAGCGAAGTTCGCATACAGGACCGCATAGCCGTGGGACATCATCACGTTCACCGGATCGGTAAACGGCGGCGTGCTTCTCCGGCGGTAGCCAAGTTCCTTGGGGATCATGCGGCCGATGATCTCATAATACATCGTTTTCGTCAGGGAAAAGGCGCGGCCGATCTCAGGCAGCGTGATCAGGAACTCAAGCTCCTCGCGTGCGGCCTGCAGGATGTCGAACTCGCCTTTAAAGTAGAGACCTTCAGGATCCGACTCCGCAAGTTCGTTGATGTATCTGAGGCGTTCGTCCAGGGATGAACGGATCGATGCCATCGCAAATTTATGGACCGGGATCTCGCGCTGCGCTGCCGCGAGTGAAGGAGCCCCTCTGCCGTAGAGACCGCCGACCGGCTTTCCGTGCGCCGTGAAAAACGAGACCGCGACCCCCCGTTCCGCGAGCCTTTCCAGGACGGAGGTGTGCAGTGTATGGCCGCCGGCGATCAGGAGATGCCGCATATCATCCAGAGCATAGCGTGTCAGACCGTCTTTGCGCCGTATAAGCAGCGAGTCGCGGGTCGCTTTTATCTCGGAGCCGTACCCCCATACCGTCACCCAGGGGATCATGAAAAGAGTTCATCCTCCGGGGTATCCCCGTTGAGCCGGACACGGCAGTTTCCGCAGAAGTATTTTCGTTTCCGGTCCAGTTCGTCCAGATTGCGCGGACAATACATGATGCAGCCCGGATTATCGCAGTGATCCAGGCCGAACAGATGACCGATCTCATGCGCACTTTCCTTGACCAGCCGGTCGATCAGTGCGGAGTCGTCGGCATATTTGCCGTAAAACTCATTCTGGAGGCGGTGCGGGGAGACGATCCCTACCCCGAGCTTCGGGTAGGCAAGGCCGAAGACAAAGTCCGCCAGCGGTTCAAAGAGGTCACCCGGCGTCACCAGAAGGATCTTTTCGTGGAGATGATTGAATTTGTTATAAAAGTCCAGATCCATATCAGCGGGTTTGAAGATCTGCGGCATTCTCCGCCGAAACATATCCAGTTTCAGCAGGATCTTGACGGCATCATACTGATTCCGTACCGGATCGAAGCCTTCGAGCGGAAATATGCCGTCATCTATCCGTGAGACCGGCATCTCAAGGACCGCGGAGAGCTCCTCGGAGACCGGACGCGAAAGACCCACAGGAACACGGCTGTCCCAGAAAAGATGTATCCCCATTTGTATAGGTATTTCTCTGTACAAAGCGATAAAGGTACCTCATTCTATGAGAAACAGTATCGAGACCGCGGTCGGACGCTACATCGCGGCGAATTACCGCTCAGCCGTTGAGGTGGGGTTCGGCGGAAAAACCGTCGCAGCGGAGATCGTGAAGGCTGCCGGCGTGCCGATCCTGTGTACGGATGTCCACGCATATCCCGGCTGCCCGGTCCCTGCGGTCGTCGATGACTGTGTCGAGCCGACGTTGTCACTCTATTCCGCAGACGTTATCTACGCGATCCGCCCGGGAACGGAGATCGTCCCAGCGCTGATCGAGCTTGCTTCCTGCGTGAACGCCGATCTGATCGTGTATCATCTGGGTTTTGAGCTGTATGAAAACGGCGGGGAGCGAATCGATGTAAAAGGCGTTATGCTCCACCGGTATGTGCGTTCTCACCAGGAATGAGCATATCCCCGCTTTTCGACAGGATCCCCGTCGCACCACACCCCTTTTTCTGAGACAACCGTTCCGATGACGGTATAATCCGTATCAAGAGCCGATAAACACGCCGGCGGTATACAGAACAAAAGACCGAAGTCCCCGCCGCCGTATAAATAATACTCGCGTGCGGAGCCGGAACAGACATCCGGAAGGTTGAAATTCTTGGAATCGAGGACGAATCCAACGCCGGACGCCTGCGCCATATCGTAAAGCGAGATCGCCAGACCGTCTGAGATGTCCATCATCGAGGAAGCTTTGGCGCGTGCGATCTTCTGCCCGGCTTTTACCTGCGGGACCGGGGTGAGCAGATTTTTCCGGTACCGTTCGTCCCCTTCGAGCGCCGCCATGGCAAGACCCGGTGTCCCGGTGATGCAGACCAGATCGCCGGGCGATGCGCCGGTCCTTCTGCAGCAGCAGGATCTTTCCACGATCCCAAACCCGGTGGTGACAACGGTCAACTCGGTATGACTGTCGATATCCCCGCCGGCGACCTTTGCCCCGACACTTTCTGCGCAGGCGACGGCGCCTTCCATGAAAGGAACGAGACGGGCGGGGTCGTCCAGTCCGACCGCGACCAGGAGCTGGATAGGCTGCGCCCCGCAGCTCGCGATATCCGAAAGCGTGACGGCGGCGCTCATCCATCCTTTTTCAAACTCGGTCATGCCTTTTGGGAAGTCGGTCGTCTCATGCAGCATGTCGGTGCTGGATACAAGGATCCTGCCGTCTGAAAGGTCGAAACCGGCGCAGTCGTCCGCGGTCTCGTCTTCACCGATCAGATGACGGATGGAATCAAGAAGAGAACGGTCATCCATTACTTTTTCAGCTCCTTTTTACGCTCTTCGCGGTACTCGGAGAGCACCCCGAACAGTATTTTTTCCGCTGAGCCGGCTTTAGGCCCGGGCGGAGCGGATCGTTTCACCGGCTTTTCCTTTTTCGGAGCAGGTTTTGCTGCGGGTTTGGGCGCCGAAGGGACCGGGCGGACCGGACCCGGTTTTGGCACAGATCTTTCCGCGGGCCGGGAGACGGGTTTTTCTATCGTGGCAGGCTTTTCTGCCGGCGGGAGAGGTTTTGGTCTGAACACGGCAGACGGTTTTTCAGGAACAGGAGGAGCAGGGCGGACCTCGGGTTTTGGCCGCTCGACTTCGAATACGAGAGACGGATCGATCCCTTTTTCCCGCACATCCTTCACCCGTTCCACCTGATACTCCTCCACCATCCCGCGGATCTCGCCGATCTTCTTCTCGTTTTTGTAAACTTCCTGGGTCGTTTTCCAATCGGCAAGAGCAGACTCGAACGCCGCAGTGTCCACCACGCCGATCTTTCCCTTCACCCGGGGCGAGAGGTTCGCTCCGTCCAGGATAGGAATGTCCGCCTCGCGGAACTCCTCGATCAGATGCTGGCTTTGCGCCCGCTGATAGGTGAGCCGCGGCAGGATCACCGCCCCGATCTTTGCCTCCGCAAGATCGCGGATGACCGATCGCCCCCATCCGTCGATCGTGAGAACATACAGGATGTCCTCTTCGCCGACCCCCATCTCATCGTCGAGACTTTTCACATGATCTTTTGCAAGAAGCTGGAGCACTTTGAGGGCAGTGCAGCCGTCTCCGGCCTGCAGGGAGATGAAATGCTTCATCCGTTCCAGACGGACCCGAAGCGTTCTGCTTCGCCGTTCCTCTTTCCTGAGCGCTTTTTTGACCTGGACGAGCTCTTCTTCCCGGGAGGAGACCTCCGCAGAGGAGAGGATCTTCGTCTCCCGCTCGTCCCGTTCCAGAACCAGCCGTTTTTGCAGAGCTGCGATCGCCTTGTCTTTCACCTCGACCTCTTCAGAAAGACTGCCGACGAGTTTTCTGAGTTTGGCGACCGATTCTTCGAGCTTTTGGATGCGCTCATCCTTTTCATCAGGGACGGGCTCTTCTTCGATGATCACCGGTTCGTCGGGCAGGTCTTTTGGATGCTTCAGCGTTTCGAGGATCTGCTCAAGAGAGAGGCCGCGAATGATCCCGGCGCGGACCAGATCGATATCGGTTCCCGGCGGCACGCGTTTTTGAACCGATTCGAACTTGTTCGCATAGCTGCGGTATGCAGAGACCGCCGCCGAGAGGGCGTCGCGTTCATGATCGTTGGAAAAGTCATACCCTTCGGCGAGATCATATTTTTCTTTGATCAGGACATCCTTTCCAGGAGTCCAGGCGGCAGCGGAAAACGCCCGCCTGACCTTTTCGACTGCAAACGGCATCTCGGCTTTGTCGGTCGCAATGAGAACGGGGCGTCCGACGGAGATGATCGCGGATATGATCTCGGCCTGACCGAGCGCACGCGAACTGGAAAGACTGACCAGATCACCTTCAAGATCGAGCGCGGCGATCCCGACGGTCGTTCCGGGGTCGATCCCGACGATCAGGTACGGCGGTTTTGCCGTGAGAGGGACGAACTCAGGGAGATCCCTGCGGGTTCCGGCGACATGGATCTTCACGCCGCCGGATCGTCCGGAGGTGACCGGGACCTCATGACGGGGAGCGGAGACGGTGAACCGGGCGCCCCGGTCCCCTTTGGACGACCGGGAGAGGGAGGAGACGAACATGAGTCCTTTGGCCAGAAGGTCGGCCTCGATCTTTCGGGAGACGGACATGACCGGACCAAGCATGCGCCTGGCACGCCGGTTCCTGTGGATCCGGATCAGAGCACGGGCCGGCGAAACGGTGACGGAGGTCTCCCCCGCCCAGACCCTGACCTCCTCGCCGCCGCCGAAGGATGCTATCAGCGCGGAGGTCTTGGCAGCCTCCATGCGGTTGCTTTTGTCGAATCTGAGGTTGTATTTTGCAGCTGCCTGGGATAGCGAAACGGCCGGACCATTGCCGATGATCCTGACAAGTCTGGTCTCATAGGGAAGTGCGTCGGTTATCTGAAAAAGAGCGGTGTTGTCGGGGGCAACATCCTGAAGTGAGCCGGCGGCGACGAGGGCCGGGCGTTCCGTTTCGATGAGATGCAGGAGCCGGGAAAAGGTCAGGTCCCGCTCTTCGGACTCGATCCGGGAGTCGGTCACGCGGACGAGACCGTATACGGCGTCGGAGACGGGGCCGGCGGATCGTCTGATCATGTCGATACCGAATACAAGCTGGGTCATGGGGTCGTTACGAAACGTACCGCCTCTTCTAAATCATAGGTCGTCTGGTATTTCTTTGCGAAGTAGGTGATGACGGTCTCGAGGTCGTGGCGGAGGGTCGCGTCGGCGTTCTGATGGGTCGGGGGGATCCACTGGGGCCAGTCGATGAGCCAGACGAGCTGGCCGTCGGTCATGATGTTGTACTCGGAGAGGTCTCCGTGGATGAATCCGGCGGAGTAGGCTTTTTTGACTTCGGTCAGGATGTCGGCATAGATGGTGTCAGGGTCTTCCAGAACGCAGCGGAGGAGGTTGGCGCCGGGGATCTGCGACATGACGATGACATGCCGGTTGATGTCGATCGGGACGGGGACGCTGACTTTGCCGTTTAAGGCTTTGAGCGCTTCGTATTCGCGTTCGGCGGATCGTGCGGAGGCGAATATCCAGGGACAGTGTCCTTCGCCAGGCATGTATTCCCGGTTGGTTTTGAGGGTCTGGAAGGATCGCTGGCCGACTTTATGGAGTTTGAGGATAACGACGCCGAAACCAAGCGCTTCGTAGATCTCGGATTCTTTGCCGACACCGATCATGCTGCCGAGAGCGGAGATGGTTTTTTTGCCGGCGAGGTCGGATAAAGCGAGGGCGTCGTAGCCGGCGAAAACGAGGGTGTAGCCTTTATAGGGGACGGAGTCGGAGCGGATGAGGTCCCGGTGGATGAGGTTGCCGAGACGATATTTCATTTCCGGAGGGGAGAGTTTGACGGCGGCCCGAAGATCGTCTTCAGGGACCCAGCGGTAATGTTTCATCATCCGCTCAAGGGCATGGAGGATACGTATTTCGTATTTATGGAGGGATTTTATAATGTCTGCATCTATGGGCATTGGTTATATATGTTTGGCGGTGATGGGACAAATAGATAATTGAGAGAGCAGGAAACAAAAGCCTGAAAGGGCGGCGGTTTCGGGTGGAAACCGCCCTCCCCCTTCACCCCCAGTATTTATGCGTCTGCACGAACTTGCGTTCCGCTTTCAGGATCTCCCGGTAAAAGTTATCGCCGGTCGCAAACGTGTTCAGGATCCGGGCCGCCGCCTCCGGACCCACGCCGCGGCCGGCCAGTGCTAAAACGGCCTTTTTCCCGCTCGAAAGGACCATGTTCGCGTTCCGCATCATCCTGGTCTCCGCCTCCCGCTCCTCCGTCGAGAGGGTCTTCTTTTTCAGGGCCGCAAACGCCGGCTCCTCGTAAGGCTTCAGCGCCGCGATCAGACGGGCGCCGCAGACCGGACACTCCGGCTGATCCGGGACCCTCGCGACCTTCGTCTTCGACTTCCATTTCCTGCAGTGCATACAGGCAAGGATCACATCCTGTTCGTCGAGTCTGTGCTTCACACTCTCGATTATCGCCTGATCCTCGCCAGGCGGCACGACCACATCCCGGCCCGTGAAGAGTCCCTCCGCTCCGATGATCGACAGCCGGCTCGTCTTCGTCTCCATCTCATGGTTTTTCAGCATCGCGACAACGGTCTTCGCGGACGCCACATCCATGCTCGAGAAGAACAGTTCGCGGAACGCTTCTTTCTCGATCACTGTTCCGTCGAACAGATCGAGAAGACGGTTCATACTGATCTTTTCATAATCCGCGTCCGCGTCGATCGCTCCGAACTTTTTTGCGATCTGCACGAGTTTCCATTTGTACAGAGCCGTTTTTTTCAGCGCAAGGATCAAAATCGCTTCCAGATGTTCCGGTTCGAGAGAGAGGAGGACCTCCTCCACGTCCGGGGCCCGCAGAAACTGCGGGAGCCGGAGAAGGATCCGGTAGGCATTCGTCTCGATCCCGACCGACGTCCCGTATCTTGCAGAAAGCAGGATCGAGAGGACCCGCCCGATCGTCTCGTTCACCTTGTGCCCTCCGCACAGATTCACCACGACCCCCTCGTCCGAATCTTCCAGAACGATCAGCTTGTCCGTCGCCGTTATAGACCGGTTCTTTTTCATCTCGGAAAGGACCTTTTTTGCAAAGCGGACGGACTTCTCATCCGCACGGTACTCATCGAAGTTCTGCAGACGGCGCAGTCTCCCGACCTCGGTCGCGACCGTAAAAGGCACCGGGATCTGCTCGCCCTCCCAGGACGGGAGTTCTCCTTTCACGTTCTTCGCCGGCTCGACCATGATCCGATCCTCATCGATGTCGAGGACCCGCCATATCCGTCCCCGGGCAACGAACACGGCGCCCGACGAGATCCAGCTGATCACAAACGACTCGTCCAGGGTCCCGACCGGTTTTCTCGAGACCACATCGAAGATCATGCTCTTCTTCTCATCCGCGATCATCGAAAGATTCAGCGAGAGATACTTGCGTGCCCGGGACTTCGTGATCACCATGCCGTTTTCGGTCCGGATCAGGTAATGTTTCTCCATGCCGGCGATCACTTCCCGGATCAGGGGTCCGGCATTTTCAAAGCAGAAGCTCCGGGAAAAGATCTGCTCGATCTTTTCGATAGCGATCTCGCCGCGTTCCACTGCGAGAGCTGCTATCTGATTCGCGATCACGTCCGCCGCATTGATGTGCGGGCGGATGTTCTCCGGCTGATTGCTCATCGCCTTGCTGACGATCACCATCGACTCTAAGATATCGTCGAACCCGGTCGCAAGGATCATGCCTTTCGAGGTGGCATGGATCTGATGACCGGCTCTGCCGGTCCTCTGCATGAGGCGGGCGACCTCACGCGGCGAGTTGAACTGGATGACATGATCGATCTGTCCGATATCGATCCCGAGCTCCATCGAGGAGGTGCAGATCATGCCCCGCGTCATTCCGGCACGGAACTTGTCCTCGGCATCGATCCTGACCTCGCGGGAAAGGGATCCGTGATGAACATCCGTGTCTCCCCGCGGAAGAAGAGCATGGCCTATCGCCTCGGCGACGCTACGGGTGTTCGTGAAAACAAGGGTCGAGGTGTGGGCGTCGATGCATTTTTCGATCAGCTTCGTCTGGTCGCCAAACGACTCGCCGGCAAACTTCACGGAAAGGTCGAGGGTTTTGGCGACAGGGACCTGCACGATCGTGCATGGACGTTTCCCGCAGAGGAACCGGCCGACGACCTCGGGGTTCCCGACGGTTGCCGAGATCCCGATCCGCTGAAACTCGCCGGCGAGTTCGGCGACCCGTTCGAGCGCAACGGAGAGCTGGGCGCCGCGTTTTCCGTCGGCAAGCTCGTGGATCTCATCGACGATGACGTAGCGGACTGCCGCAAGATGTTTGCGGAGCACTTTTCCCATCATCATCGCCTGCAGACTCTCGGGCGTCGTGATCAAAAGATCGGGCGGATGGGTCGCCTGTTTTCGCCGGTCGGTCTGAGTCGTGTCACCATGCCGGACCGAGATCTTCAGCCCGAGTTCTGCCCCCCACCACTCCAGCCGGTTCATCATGTCCCGGTTGAGGGACCGAAGCGGCGTGATGTAGAGTGCCGAAAACCCTTCGGGCAGCGGATCGGTGAGCATGTGATGGAAAACCGGCAAAAGCGCACTCTCGGTTTTTCCCGTTCCGGTCGGCGCGATCAGGATCGCGTTGATCCCGGAGATGAGTTTTGGGACCGCACGCATCTGGATCTCGGAGAACTCATCGAATCCCCGCTTTTCCAAAACGGCCCGGAGTTTCGGGTGAAGAGAATCTTTGAGTTCCTGGATCGCGGATGTCATGCTCGCTCCAGAGGATCGGGGCGGAGTTCCGCAAACGGCGCGACGTATGTTCCGTCTTTCAGGAACACCTCGGCGGTTTCAGTCAAAATAGCCTTGGCAATTGGAGAGATCCTGCCGCCCGGGATCAGCCGGATGTCCATCCCGCCGGCAAGTTCATAGAATGCCGGAACGAGCAGGACACGGGTCGGGTCGGCCGGCACCGGTCCCCAGACCGAAGGGTCGATCTCGGCAAGCAGATAACCCGGCGTTCCGCGAAGTGAACAGCCGACGGCATCGTAGATGTTCACGACCGGATGATGATGGCCGCACAAAATCAAATGGCCGAGGAGAGATGGGTCCGGGATCGTGTGGCCATGGAAATAGCCAGTTCCGTCGATCAGGGCCCCGTTCATCGGGAGGAGTTCATCCTTTTCGAGATACTGTTCAAGACCGGTGTCGTGATTTCCGGGAGCGAGCCGGAATTGGGTCTCTCTCCGGATCTTTCTCAGGACCTCGGGCATCTCGGTCCGTTCCTGGTAGGTGACATACGGGATCATATGCTTGAGATCGCCGAGCACGATCAGGTAGTCGGGATCGGCCTGTTCGATGACGGCAAGCAGCCTCGCCAGACGCGAATCGGTCGAACTCTGAAAGTGCAGACCATGCCGGTGAAGGTCGGCCTCGACGCCGAAGTGAGGGTCGGCGATCACCAGAGAACGCTCCTGCCTCCCGATGAGGACCGCGGGTCCTTCTGCATAAAATTCCGGCTGCATGATCAGGCGATTTTGATGAACTCGGTCGTCGGAGTGTAGCATTCCCCTTCTTCCATCAGCATGCCAAGACGCATCTTCGCTGACTTTTCGTCGAGACCGAGGGAACTTAAACGGGCGATGACGTCGAGTATCCGGGCTCCTTTCTTTTCGGAGAGAACGGTGATGATATCGAGGATCTTTTCGTTGGTGACCTCCTCTTTCGGCCCGGGCGGGCGCACGGAGGAGAGAGCGGCGCTGATCTTTCCGGCAACTTCTTTCCTGAGATCGGACGGCGGGGAGTTTTCGAGCCTGGGGATCGCGGACTCGGCGGTGCTTACGATCCAGGCGTCCCGGGCCTCGCGGGTCGAGGGGGTGATGGTTTCCGGAACGATCTCGAGAAACGTTCTGCCTGCGTATTTACGGAATCTGACGGTGCCAAATACGGCGACGAACGAGGGGACCTCGATCTCGTCTGCTGTTTTGAGAAGAGGGATGTTCTGCCAGCTCATGGAGCAGGAAAATACCCCGGTCGGGTCGCTGATGCGAAGCGAGGAGACCTTGCCGTCTCTCTGGATCTTTTCGGTGAGGGTGCCTATCAGAAATATTTTGGGGGAGAAGATGCCGAACGGGGTCGTAAATCCGATTTCCGCTTCCGCTGCATGCGTGAGTTCGCCGGCGAATATACAGGATGCCGGGAGAAGTCCGGTATTGGGTGTGTCCATTCCTTCTATTATTTGGTTTGAGGGAGCATTAAACCGACCGAGGAGGATATATTGCCCGAACTCATCACGGACCCATGATTTAGAAAGTTCATATCCTATGACCGGGATATATACAACTAATGACTGACATTGTGTTTATCACCGATATCCACGGGAAGTTCGACACCGTCTATGAGATCTTCAATAGAGAGAGTCCGGATTATGTACTTATCGGCGGAGATGTCACCGATCTCGGCCAGACGCTCGACGGCGTGATACCGTTCATGGAAGATATTCCAGCCCCGACGTTCGTGATTCCCGGAAACTGTGACAACCGGGACATCATCCCTGTCCTCGAAGCTTCCGATGCGATTTTGATCCACAGAAAAAGCATCGATCTTGGAAATATCACCATTTCGGGGATCGGCGGGTCCAATGCCACGCCGTTTTCCACACCGTTCGAACACACCGAAGAGGAGCTGACGGCGATCGTCAAAGAAGTCGCCGCCAAAACAGGAAAGAACCGGTGGAACATCCTCGTCACCCACGCGCCGCCGTTTGGCGCCCTGGACGAGGTCGCCCCGGATGTGCATGTCGGAGCGTTCCCGATCGCAAAGATCGTCAAAGAGTTCGACATCATCTGCTGCGGGCATATCCATGAGCAGAAAGGGATCTGTGAACTGGAACGGCGTATCTGCGTGAATCCCGGCCCGGCATACAACGGAAATTATGCGGTCATCACGCTGGATGAAGAGGAGGATGAGCCGAAGATCGTTCTCAAAAACACCCGGGACGAAGTCGAAGTCACGGAAGAATAATTTCCATCATCTTTTTTATATCCTCCGTGATCATCTGCGTCTTGGATCTTTCGATCAGAAGGTTTCCGCCGGTCATGATATAGGAGGGGATGACCCGCACGTTTCCAAAATAGAACTCGCCTGCCCGCAGTTTGTAGGTCGCGCCGGACGGGATGCAGTTTTTGCCGGCCGCTTTTTTTGCGATCATATTGAACGACTTTTTTGCAACATCGCCCATCAGCATGATCACCTGAACATTTGGAAACAACGCAAGCTCCTCTTCCAGGAGAGGCAGACTGTGTTCGATCGCGGAAAGTTCCACAGCGTATCCGGTTTTGGGAACTTTTACCGCGTTCGTGAGATAGATCCCGCGAGCAAGGAGTTCTGAGACTGAGGAGACATCGACGCCGGCCTGCCGGAACAGCGCGACCGCCGACTTTGCATAATCGGCGTCAGGTCCTGCGTAAAAATCCTGGTCCGGATCTTTGGGGACGACTTCGCTGATCATGACTGCCCGGATCGTTTCGGGGTCATTGTTTTCGAACACGGATCTTTTGTCTGCCATAAAATGGATCTTCCAATAATCAGATCTTTTTGGAATCCAGCATGATCTCCAGATAGGATCTGGTCAGCCGTTCGCCGACGATTCCGGCCATCTCTGCGGTTTTGTTGATCACGGATATCGCTTCTTCCTCTGAAAGATCAAAGGATGCTTCGATCTCCGAGAACGTGCCGACCCCGGGCAGATAATCCAGCGTGACGATCGCGTCTTTGCACTGATAGATCTCCCGGTGTTTGACGACCTCGGCGGTCAGCCGGAAACCGAGCCGCTCAAGGATCAGACAGTACTCCTCGGCAGAAGAGAGATCGACGATGAGCTCTTCTCTGGATTTGAAACCCTCTCGGCCGACTTTTTGGCCTTTGTAGGTCACGTTCGGGGGCATAGCCTTCCCGCAGGTCTGGTTGGTCAGGTACCGGATCCTGAGCGCTTCATCGGTCACGGCAAAATCACGGTGGGGAGCATTATAATACAGATCATGTTCATCCTGTTCGGCGATCAGGACCGAGCCGTTTTCCAGGAGCTTTTCCCTGATGGGGTCGAGGGAAGGGACCTTCACTTTTATTTCTATTTCCAGAGCCATTGAGATAATATTTGCATGAGGAAAAGGCATAAGCATTTGCTTATCGATGCGGCGGGAACTTATTATATGATAAAGGCAAGATATCCTTTGCATGAAAAAGCTGATAGTCTTACTCGGACTCATCGCAGTTCTCGTTGTTGCCAGCGCAGGGTGTATAAGCCCCGATGTCCCGGCAGTGAACAGCACCGGGACGGCCGACCCGATCGTCGGTATCTGGCAGAGCACGGATTCTTACACCGTTGACGGAAAAGAGGTCTACATCATCTATGAGATCAAAGACGACAACACCGGGTATGCGATGATGGCGGAGGGCGGCTCATCCGAAGCAGCGAAAGTCGATATTTTCTGGGGCAACGACAAAGGGAAGTATGTGTTTGCCTACACAACAGACACCAAAACCGTCTATCCTCACACATTATCTGCTGATAAAAAGATCCTGACCGACCAGTATGGCGGCACATATACCAGGATCTGATCTTTTTTTTAGTAGGACTTACGCGGTGTGGTTGTGAATCCAATTTGGGAAGGGTACGGCTGGGTTTGGAAACATGAGATTATTTAACCGCCAATTAGCCCAAATGAGCTTTGCCCATTTGGGCTTCGCCTACGCAGAATCGCACCCTCTCTGGAAAAGTCCACGAGCTAAAAGCTCGTGAGACGTCTCAAGAGCCTTCGGCTCTTGGACAAATGCTGAGGAAAAACCCGTTCGCAAAGCTTCGCTTTGCTCTCCGGTTCGGGCTTGCAGCCCTCGCTTGTTCGCAAATCAGAGATTTGCTCTCCGTTTCGCTTCGCTCACTTGCATGCGGGTTTTTCTTATCTTGCATGTCTTTTTTTCTGCAAAAAATAGATGAACAATCCCTTTTCTTGATCTGGGGTGCGGGGCCGCGACTCCGGCG
>NZ_AUMX01000021.1:0-22173 GCF_000430905.1 Methanocorpusculum bavaricum DSM 4179 | reverse complement strand
GAGTATTCGGCCGCGATCACCGCCCTTACCGGCAGTGCGGATCTTAAAGCAGCATTCGGGAACGGCGGTACTGCCGAGACGACCGAGATCGGTACCGAAGCAACCTGGAACGTCCGCATTTCCGCGAAGCTTGGGGCCGATACCTTCCAGATCAGTTTCAACCGCGATTCGATGACCGTTTCCGGCTATGCCGATGATGCGACGATCGCCGCGGTCGATGCCTGGGCAGACACCAAGCCGGCCCTGAACTAACGGGGGCAGGAGATGAGAATCTCCAGCCGCCTTAGGAAGCTCATCATGCTCTTCCTCGGGTTTCTCATCATACTCTTTGGGAAGCTCGTCGAGGGTGTGATCGCTGGGCAGAGGTGAACCCACCTCTCCCGGCAAATTTTTCTATTTTTTCTCTACGGATTCCCTGCAGAAATGCTCACTCCAATTCGGAAGGTAGATGGGATCACAACCCCGCCTAACCCCTCCCTCAAAAAAATAGTTACTCTTTTCTCGGCGCCGGGCAGGTTCCGTAGTCATGTCTCCGGATCCTGCGCAGAGAAAGTATAAAGAAGGTCGTAACGATGGTCACGGTAATGATCGGCGCGATCCAGATCGGCAGTTCCAGACCGACTCCTTCCGAGCACATGATCAGACCCAGACAAAGGATCGAGTACATCGCCCCGTTTTTCAGATACGCATATTTTCGGATACTGTCGATATTTCTGATCGTCAGTTCACGGACCACCAATGCCCCGATACCGTTACCGATCAGGATCAGAGGAACCGACATCGTGAACGCGAATGCGCCCACAACGCCGTCAATCGAAAACGTCGCATCGATCACTTCCAGAAGCATCAGTTTACTGATCTGGGATTTATGGCTCGCTGATTCCGGATCGCCCGTTCCTTTCTCAAGCTCCAGCGTTTTCGCATCCGCAAACAGACGGAATCCCTGCATCACGAAAAAGATTGCCGAACCCGCGACCGCCGCGACGGCGAGGAACGGATTGATCTGTACGGCGAAGTAGACAAGCGCCAGAAGAATAAGTGCGGCCACCGCATAGAACCAGGGACCGGTTCTGGAAAAAGCCAGTTCTCCGGGCACGATACAGTTCTTCTGCTCTGCCATAAACCAGTGCAGAAACAAAAACACCATGAACACTCCGCCTGCGAGAAGAAGGAACGGGGCACTATGTTCCATCGCGAGCGCCGCCGCCTCATCGCCGGAAAAAGTCGCGGTGAGTGCTCCGATCGGACCAAGCGAGGGAGCCGATGCCCATATAATTGCCCAGGGCAGAATACCGCGGACACCAAAGACCGCGATGATAAGACCCCAGGTAAGGAACCAGCGCCGCGCCCAGGCCTTCATCGTCGATAAAATATCCGCATTAATGATGGCATTATCTATGCTGGCAACGGTTTCGAAGGTAACAAGGCCGATGATCACCACTACGGCGTAGAGAATGTCCATGGAAAGTACACTGTATTCGACTCCCCGGAATATAAATGTGCTGTTTTCCAGCCCAGAAAATTAATAGGATTTGAAGCCAATGTATGATAATCTTTCAATGGACATCTTTTCACGTTCCGCCTCCTCCTCAAAGACCTTTATTGAAGATACGGTCACGGCTCTTCTTTCTGCAGAGACAAATCAGGCGGCCGCAGAAATAATCGGCAGGGCATTATCGGCCTACACGGTTTTTGATCTGCAGTACATCGGCGGCTATCTGAAACGTGAGGTCGATCGACTCCCGGATCCGTACCGCCGGCTGTACAAACCGTACTGTATGGACCTCTTCGATCAGTACCATGCATTCATGCAGGAGTACAGACCCGGGATCGTCTGCTCAGGTCCGCTTCCGGATCTCGGTCTCTGGAAAAAATACTGGGAGCCTGTTCCCGAACACTGCTTTCAGGACGCGGCCCGCTCGGAAAATATCCTGCCTCCCCAGGATCACCCTCTCGCAAAATTCTTCTACCGTCTGGTATTTGCCTACGTCATGTTCGTAAAAGGAGGCTGCGGTCATCCGATCGGCATGCCGTTTCCCGGAGGCCTCCGGATCCGGCAGGCGGGAGACATTGTGTACTGCCCGATCCGCGACCGGGAAAAGGACCTTCCCCTGGCGCTGTGTAACTACTGTCCGGCAAAACAGGATCCCGAGTACTGAGACTGCGGACATACAAGAGAAATTCTTTTTAGTAGCACAACCTAAATCAAGATACTTATGTTGGAAGAACTCGTATCCACCATCGAATTTCAGATGAGCCTGCTGTTATTCGTGGCATTGGGAGGATATCTTCTCGCGACACGGATACACCAGTCCGCGGTCATCGGCGAGATCCTGGTGGGTCTGATCGTCGGGCCGAGTGTTCTCGGACTGATTACTTACACGGATTTCGTCCAGAGTCTCGCCGGTCTTGGCGCTATTATCCTGCTGTTTGTTATCGGATTTGAGTTTGAACTGCGCGACATCACCAACTGGAAATATATCGTTATCGCTCTTTTGGGTGTCATCGTCCCCTGGATCGGGGGGTACATCACCGCAGTCTTCTTCGGCATGGACTTTTACAGCGCCATCTTTATCGGAACCGCTCTGACTGCGACCAGTATCGCGATCACCGCCAATGTTCTGCGGGAGATGGGCAAACTCCATCAGCCATTCGCAAAGGCGATCATCGGCGCTGCGGTCATCGACGATATCTTAAGTTTGATCGTGCTCTCGATCTGTGTCGATCTTGCGGCGACCGGAGAACTGATCCCGGTCTCGGTCGGCCTGACGGTCATCAAAGCGTTTGCCTTCGTCATAATCGCTGCAGTCCTTGGTGTCAAGTTCATCCCCAAACTCATTACCAAAATGGACGGGACCAAGATCGCCCGGCAGTTCCCGGAGTTCGTCTTCATCTTTGCGATGATGATCGCATTTTTCTATGCGATGATGGCCGAGGCCGTTGGAATTTCTGCGATCGTCGGCGCATTCCTTGCCGGCATCTGCGTAAACAGAGTGAGTCTGAAACATAGTATGGACATCAAACTCGGCGCCGAGTATCTGTATATCATCTTCGCGGCGATCTTCTTCGTATCACTCGGTATCATCGCAGATCTACGCTATCTTACTCAGGATATGGTGCTGTTCATCGCGATCCTGACGATCGTCGCCGTTATCACGAAAGTTATCGGCTGCGGTATCCCTGCAAAACTCATGGGAATGAGCTGGAAGGACTCGGCAGTTATCGGATTTGGGATGAATCCCCGGGGAGAAGTCGCGATGATCGTCGGTCTTATTGCTCTGAATCATTTTGAGGAGATGGCGGCAAAAGCCGTAGATCCGGCCGAAGCCGAACATCTCCTTCAGTTAGGAAACGAGCTGTTTATCGCGATTGTGGTGATAGCTCTTGTAACGACCGTGATCGTTCCGCTGGTTTACAAAGGCTTCTTTTTCCGAGGCGAGAAGCCGAAGTCCGTTGTATGTGAGCAGGAAGCAGAGAGTTAGACTCTTCTTTTTTTCGAGCTGCCGGATTTTTTCACCGGCGGCAGACCTTTGTTCGGCACGAGATCCCCGATCAGGTCACTTCTTCCGGCCTTCAAAAGGCCGGAGACGACATAATCATACTGTTTTGGATCCTTCCACTGAAGAAGGGCTCTCTGGATCCTTTTCTCATCGCCGAGAGGGACATGGACTTTTTTGCCGGTCAGGGGATCGAGTCCGGTGTAGTACATCGCGGTCGAAAGGGTCATCGGGACCGGAGTGAAGTCCTGGACCTGTTCGGTGTACATGCCCTTCTCTCTGAGATAGAGGGCAAGGGTGACCATGTCGTCTATCCGGCACCCGGGGTGGGAAGACATGAGATACGGGACGAGGTACTGCCGCTTTGGTTTGTCCTTCTGCAGAGCATCGAACCGTTTGCAGAATGCATCGAAGGCCGCTTTTCCAGGTTTGTTCATCAGCCGGGTGACCCGGTCGCTGATATGTTCGGGGGCGACTTTGAGGTGGCCGGAGATGTGGCGTTCGGTCAGCTCTTTCAGGTATTTGTCCCCGTCTTCCGTAGTTGGAACGAGGTCGTATCTTACCCCTGAGCTGATGAATACATGTTTGACTTTCCGGATCCGCGATACGTTTCTAAGCAGGGATAACTGTTCTTCCGTGCCCATTTTGAGCGAAGGGCAGGTCGTGCAGTTTTTGTCGGGGCATGGGCCGTTCTTCTCCCAGTTTGCACAATGGGATGCATACATGTTTGCCGAAGGTCCTCCAAGGTCCGAGACGGTTCCCCGAAACTCGGGCATTTTGGCGATCCTTTCTACTTCCCTGAGGATCGAAGCCTCGCTTCGCGAGACGATCTCTTTTCCCTGGTGATGGGTGATGGCGCAAAACGAGCAGGCGCCGAAACATCCCCGATGGGTGGTGACGGAGAACTGGATCGGGGTAAGTGCCGGGATCGGTTCCTTATACGCCGGGTGCTGTTTTCGGGTATAGGGCAGCTCGTAAATGATGTCGAGTTCCTCTGTTGTAAGAGGCCTTGCAGGCGGGTTCTGGACGATGACGGTCTTTGGGTGGGGCTGGATCAGGGTGTCTTTCGAGAGGTACTGGGTCCTGAATGCTTCAGCATAGATCTCCTTTTTCACTACGTCAGGATATCCCGGAAGTACGGTCCCGGCCGGCGGATGTTCCCGGAACGCGGCTATGCTCATCGTATAGCAGGTGCCTCTGATGTCTGTCAGGTCTTTCGCGCTTTCGCCGTTTTTCAGGCGGGAGGCGATCTCGATCAGCTGGAGTTCGCCCATGCCGTAGACGAGAAGCGAGGCCGGAGCGTCGGCAAGCATCCCCTGTTTGACGGTGTCGCTCCAGTAATCGTAATGAGCGAAGCGTCTGAGACTTGCTTCGATCCCGCCGATGATTATCGGGGTGTCTTTGAACAGACGGTGCAGGATATTCGTGTAAACGAGGGTCGTTTTTTCCGGGCGGGTGGGTTTTCCTCCGGGCGAATACGCATCGTCGTGCCGGCGGCGGAGTGCCGGGGTGTAGGCGCTGACCATGGGGTCAACGGCTCCGGGAAGGATGGCGAAGAAGAGGTTTGGTCTGCCGAATTGTGCGAAGTCGGTCCCTTCCCGGTCTTTCCAGTCGGGCTGGCTGATTATCGCAACGGAGAATCCTGCGTTGATCAGTGTTCGTCCGAGGAGTGCGGCGGCAAATGACGGATGATCGACATAGGCGTCAGCTGATACGAGGATGATGTCCGGGGTGTTTTTCCCGGTCATTTTTAACTCCTCAGCTGTTATTGGAATATAGTGCGGCTGCCCGGCGATGTTTCCGGTGGTGATTGAAGGCATGCTTATCCGTATGATGGGCTCTCTACGGAGATTAAGATTTACGCGGGATGTCCACGTTCAGAATCTATATATAGTAAAATGAATTATATACCAATTAATGAAGATCGGTTATACCGATACTTCATGACGCAGAAAACACAGATTTTCCCTATATAGAACCATACACACACACCAGCAGACCCCGGATCCGATCCACACCATCAAAAGAGATCCGGGGAGTTTTTTTATTTTATTTTGACGGGCTTCCCGCTATTTGAAAAAAAAACGGAAGCTATTTATTACATTATGTAAAATAGATTGTACTCTGAAGGATGGATCCGGTGAATGCCGCTCTCCTGTTCTTCAGTACCACAACAGAAAAAAGCAGAATCAGATTTTTTCTCATACCACCATACCAGGATGCCCGCCCCCTTCCCACACACACGCGGGCGGGTATTTCTATTTTGCAAATCCTTATAGTGTTCAATTACCATAAAGTAGGATTATCTGATGAAGAAAAATACCTTCTATATTATATTCGGTTTGATTGCCGTCTCGCTGCTTCTTTTATTCTGGCTTTCGGTAAAACTTACCAGTCCGTGGATCATCGCAATATCCGTACTCCTTTCCGCGGTAATTTTCTTCGTTCTCAAAAAACGCGTTACCGATCTTGATGAGGATGAGCGGAGTGTTCTCATCGAAATGAAAACCGCGTCGGCAACGATCAAGGCATCGGTCGTTCTTTTTCTGACGGTGAATCTTGCGACGACCGTTTATGTGTTCAGCGGCCCTCTGGGTTTTCATATATTTACCTACAGCCGTCTGAAAGATCCGATGATCCCTGCAGGCGGGTATGAATCCATTCCGTATTTTCCCATTCCTCCCGACATGATCCCGATCTGGGAACTCGGGCTGTTTGCTGTAATGCAGTTGGGTCTGATCGTCTCGGCGCTGTTCATTTATGTCGGATTCAGATTCTATTACGCCCAAAAGTTCAGTGTCTGGGGTGAAGATGAGGAATAAGATCAAGGTCTACCGGGCGATGCATGATCTGACGCAGGATGCTCTGGCAAAGGAACTGGGGGTGACCCGCCAGACGATCCTTGCGATAGAAAAGGGCAAGTATGATCCGTCGCTTGACCTGGCGTTTCGGATCGCCAGATATTTTCATACAACGGTCGAAGAGGTATTCCAATTTGACTGATACCTGATCAGAGTCAGGTGACGATCCTCTTTTCCCGTGTGTGAACACGAAGATTTGCTAAAATAGGGTGTGGTTTATCCGATAACCACGCTGACGTCGCTGTTTTCCTGCAGACCCAGGGTGTCACGGAGCTGGGTCCCGGAGATTATCTCGATCACATCTTCCGGGTGATGGGTCCGTCCGGGCACAACGATCGCACACGGGATGTCAGATATCGTGCATCTGATGCAGCGTGCCTCGCCGAACATCCGGTGTTCATCTTTGAATCCGGGAACGGTCGTCCATTCCAGAGAGTCCATCCGTTTTCTGATCTGCACGCTCTGGGGATTGAGTTTTATATTGAGTGTCCCCGGATACGGCGTGAATCCGCAGAGTTTTTGAAACTGTTCCTGATAATGCGGGATCGACATGTAATATCTTCCCTCGCCCACTCCGGAGATGACGGTTCCCGTGAGGATATACTGTTCATCTTTTACATCGAATATCTTGGCATACTCGGAGAATTCCCGCCGGAGATGCTCTTCGCCGGACCGGGTCACGAGAACGAACTGGCCGGTCGGCTCGGCGGTCCGTGAGATCATCTGTGCCTTTTCAAGCGACTGAAGTCTGCGTGATGCGGTCTGCTGGCTGATCCCGAGCTGATCTCCCAGAGTCTGCGTGGAGAGACGAACCGGTCCTTTACATCCGCCAAGCAGGGCGATCCGTCTCAGACAGGCCGCATCTTCTGCATCTATTATATGCATAACCCATCGTTGAATTGCTTACTATTTATGGGTTGGTATGGGCGTTGTTCGCGCATTGACGAATTCGACAACCAACTTCTTATGTAAGTAACGAAATATAGGTAAGTATGAAGCCGGTACTTCGCCAGCAGCTTGCCGAAAAGATGGCAGGCGAGATCACCCTCTCCGATTCACCCGGAAAAGCCCTGAAAAAATGGCGTACAAGTTTTCAGATCGCTCCGGGCGTACTCGCAGACCATCTTGGAGTTTCTCCGTCCGTTATCAGCGATTATGAGAGCGGCAGGAGAAAAAGTCCGGGAACCGGTGTCGTTGGGAAAATCGTAGACTCGCTTCTGAATGTTGACGAAGAAAATGGCGGGACATACATCAAAAAGTATGGCAAACTCCTGTTCTCGGATTATGACGACGAGGTCATTTATGATATTCATGACTTCGCGACCTCTATTCCTATCAGGGAGTTATCGGAACTGATCGAATGTTCCCTCATCTGCGGGGAGCTTGATTCCCAGATCTTCGGCTACACTGTTATTAACAGTACGAATGCCATTTTGAACCTTTCACCCAATGAGTTCAACCGCATTTACGGCTGGAGTACGGAACGCGCTCTGATTTTCACGGATATTTCGACCGGAAAATCCCCGATGATCGCGATCCGCGTCACCCCGTTCAAACCCCCGTATGTAATCCTTCAGGGGATAGATGAGGAACATGTCAGCCCGCTCGTCAAAAAGCTCGCAGAAAAAGATCACATTACCGTTCTCTGTACGCCCCTGGGAGTTCAGGATCTCGTTACACGTTTGAGGAAAACACAATGGTAGGCATAATCACCTACGGGGCATACATCCCCCGTTTCAGAATTAAAATCGAAGAGATTGCTCGTGTATGGGGAGCGAACGCCGCGGAGATTACCGGCGGACTTGGCGTTTTAGAAAAAGCCGTACCCGATTACGATGAGAACACAGCCACATTTTCCGTTGAGGCTGCCCGCTCGGCTCTGTGCCGGCGTCCGGTAGACGTTGCCGACATAAAGGCGGTCTATGTGGGATCCGAGTCACACCCCTATGCGGTCAAACCGACCGCAGTCACGGTCGGAGAGGCGATCGGCGCAACACCGGTTATGACAGCTGCAGACTACGAGTTCGCCTGTAAAGCAGGAACGGCCGCCATCCAGACCGCGATGGGCCTGGTTTCGTCAGGAATGATGAAGTATGCCGTCGCGATCGGAGCGGACACTGCTCAGGGAGCCCCCGGCGACGCACTGGAATATACGGCGGCTGCCGGAGGAGCGGCATACGTTATCGGTAATGATGATCCGATAGCAGTCATCAATGAGACCTGCTCCTTTACCTCCGACACGCCGGACTTCTGGCGTCGTGAAGGAGAGGATTATCCGCGGCATGGCGGCCGGTTCTCCGGGGATCCCGGATACTTCAAACACACGCTCGGGGCTGCAAAGTTGATGATGGAACTTCGCGGAACGAAACCTTCCGATTATACGCATGCAGTCTTCCACCAGCCGAATGCCAAATTCCCGCAGAAAGCAGCACAGATGCTTGGGTTCACGAAGGAACAGATCAAGGCAGGTCTTCTGGCTCCAAGACTCGGCAACACCTACAGCGGCGCTGTTCCTCTCGGTTTAGCGGCCGTATTGGATGTGGCAAAACCCGGTGACCGGATCTTTGTTACAAGTTACGGAAGCGGCGCCGGATCCGATGCCTTTGATATCACCGTGACCGACGCGATTTTGCATAAGATCGACCGTTCCAAGGGTCCGACCGTTGAGCAGATGCTTGCCACAAAGAAGTATCTTGACTATGCAGTATATGCCCGGCACAAGGGCAAGATCCGGATGTGAGGTGGATCATGAGAGAAGTAGCAGTAATTGGTGCAGGAATGACGAAGTTCGGAGAAAGATGGGACACATCTTTCCGTGATCTGTGTACAGAAGCAGGAATCGCCGCACTTGAAGATGCAAATGTGGCGGGAGAACAGATCGACGCATTGTTCGTCGGGTCGATGTCAGCCGGCAGATTCGTCGGTCAGGAACACGTCGGGGCGCTCGTTGCCGATTACGTGGGACTCGGCGGAGATCTCCACGTCCCGGCTACCCGTGTCGAGGCGGCCTGTGCGTCCGGAGGCCTTGCCTTCCGTCAGGCCGTAGCCGCAGTTTCTTCCGGCATGTCTGATGTCGTCATCGCGGCAGGTGTCGAGAAGATGACCGATGTCGGTGATTCGACGGATGTCCTCGCCGGAGCAGCCGACAGAGAATGGGAGAGTTTTGCAGGAGCGACCTTCCCCGGTCTCTACGCTATGATCGCATGCGACTACATGCACAAGTACGGACTGACCCGCGAGCAGCTCGCCCAGGTCGCGGTGAAAAACCATTTCCACGGAGCAAGAAACCCGTTCGCCCATTTCCAGAACGAGATCACCCAGTCGACCGTGATGAACTCGACCCTTGTCGCCTCCCCGCTTAGACTCTTCGACTGCTCACCCGTTTCCGACGGTGCCGCAGTCGTAGTTGTCTGCCCGCTTGAAAAAGCACGGGAGTTCACCGACACGCCGATCAAGGTCCTTGCCTCAGCCCAGGCCGGTGACACGATCGCTTTACACGACCGTCCTGACTTTTCCACGATGGGCGCAACCGTTGCCGTAGGAAACTCTGCGTTCCGGCAGGCAAAACTCGAACGAAAGGACATCGACTTTGTCGAAGTTCACGACTGTTTCACGATCGCAGAACTTTGTGCGATCGAGGATCTCGGCTTTGTTCCGAAGGGAACAGCCGGCAAGTTCACCGAGCAGGGCGAGACCCAGCTTGGCGGCAAGCTTCCGGTAAACACGTCCGGAGGTCTCAAGGCATGCGGCCACCCGGTCGGTGCCACAGGTATCAAACAGATCTGGGAAGTCGTCCAGCAGCTTCGCGGCGAGGGCGGCAAACGTCAGGTCGAAGGAGCTGAAATTGGTATGACACAGAATGTCGGAGGAACCGGCGCTACCGTTGTATCACACATCTTTAGGAGGGCCTGAGATGACCGTAGCACGATTCTGGAGAGAGATCCCCCAGAGGTATAATCTGGTCGGAACGAAATGCGAGGTATGCGGGGATGTCTTTTTCCCGCCGAGAGCGATCTGTCCTCACTGCCGCAGGGATGGAAAAATCGTCCCCTGTCAGTGTTCAGGCAAAGGAAAGGTCATGACCTACTCGGTCCTCTCCGCAGCAAGCGATCAGTTCTCAGCGCTGAAACCCTATGTTCTTGCGATCATCGAACTCGAAGAAGGAACACGGGTCACCTCGCACCTCATCTGTGAGCCCGAAGACGTCCATATCGGCATGCCGGTAAAATCCGTCTTCCGTGTTCTTGACCGCGAAGGTTCGGACGGGATCATCCATTACGGAACGAAGTTCGTTCCCGATCTCTAATTTTTTTCTTTTTTTTCAGCTTTTTACTGCGGGCGCGCTGTATCTGCCGGCCGGCGATGTCTTCCTGCAGGATTTCAGAGATTCCTATCCCATTCCGGTAATTTATCCGGCAATAATCTCTAGTAATCTGGAGAATAGCCAGGTATTTTTTTGTTCTTATCATAGAGAGACAAATGGATTTTCTTTTGGATCCTGCCTGGATCCCTGATATGTATCGGATCATTTCCGGCCGCATTTTTCATCCCGGCCAAAAATACTCGTATTCTCCCGGGGTTCATTAGAATGATTAATAATGATGAATGTCAATACTTTCAACAAGTGATATCTATGTACCCGCCGGAACTCATTGCCATACTGATATTGCTGCTTGTCCCTGTTTCTGCCGCTGTTCTTTTAGCGGTCTTCAAACCGGATCTTGTCCGCAATATCCTCGCAGGCATAACCTCGGTCATTATTATCGGCTCATCCGTCTTTCTGGCATGGAAAGCATTGCTTGCTCCCGTATCTTTGACCCTCGAACATACTGAATGGATCGGGATGCTGTTATTCATCGCTGAAATCGGTGTAGCTCTCGTTATTCTGGGCCTTTCGATCAAATACCGGAAAATACTTCCGCTTCTTCTTTCGGTTGTTCAGCTGATCCTTATTCTGATCCTCGAGCTCTTCGGCATTGCCGGCCCTCATGCGATGACCACGTTCACGGTCACCGGCCTCTCGGCTGTGATGGTCCTCATCATCGGCATCATCGGCACACTGATCTGTGTCTATGCTCTGGGCTATATGAAGGATTATCATGATCATCAGATCGGCGTTCCGGTACGCAAACGCTACTTCTTCGCTTTGATGTTCCTCTTCCTCTCGGCGATGTTCGGACTGGTTCTGTTCAATAATCTTATGTGGATACTTTGTGCGTGGGAAGTCACAACGCTGTGTTCCTTCCTTCTGATAGGATACTCACGGACCCCTGAAGCAGTGAAAAATGCGTTTCGTGCTGTGTGGATGAATCTGATCGGCGGGATCTGTTTCACCCTTGCGATATTCTTTTTGCTTCGCATCAATACGCCGGTGAATCTGCTCTCGGTAACCGATCTGCTCGCCTTCCCGAACGTCTCCGCTCTGACGATCCCGCTGGCATTCATCGCGGTGGCCGGATTGACGAAGGCTGCCCAGATGCCGTTTTCGACCTGGCTCACAGGAGCAATGGTCGCCCCGACCCCGGTATCCGCTCTGCTGCATTCCAGCACAATGGTGAAGGCCGGCGTGTATCTTCTGGTGCTCTTCGCCCCGCTGTTTTCGCAGACATGGGTGGGGATCTTCCTTGCTCTGATAGGGGCATTCACCTTCCTTGCGACCTCGGCCCTCGCGATCTCGCAGAGCAATGCGAAGAAAGTTCTCGCCTATTCAACGATCGCGAACCTTGGTCTTATCACTGCGTGTGCCGGAATAGGAACGGCCGAGGCAATCATGGCGGCGATCCTGTTGATCATCTTCCATGCGGTCGCCAAGGCGCTTCTCTTCCTCTGTGTGGGAGCAGTTGAACATAAGATCGGGAGCCGTGACATCGAGGACATGGACGGACTTCTGGTCCGCCTCCCGCTCCTCTCTACGATGATGGTCATCGGTATTTCCGGGATGTACCTCGCACCCTTTGGTATGCTCATTTCCAAATGGGCGGCCCTGGAAGCTTTCCTGACCGCTCCGCTCGGATGCGTGTTCATCGCGATCCTTGCATTCGGCAGTGCCTTTACCATCTTCTTCTGGACAAAATGGCTCGGCAAACTGTTCATGAGAATGAACAGACCGCCTGCGGAAAAGATCGCCCTCCATATATCCGAGAAGCTCTCGGTGATCGTTATGGGCGTTCTTGTGATTGGCTGCTGTCTCGGGTTCCCGGCGATCATAACGGGAGTGATCATCCCCTACCTTAACGGGATCCGTCCGTACTTCTATCTGGGCAATAAGGGATTCTTCTACTTCGATACCCTGGTCATGCTCGGTCTTATGGCTTTCATCCTGCTGTTCCTCGTGATCGGTGCTTTCCTTGGTTCCCGGGAAGGACGGACGATCGCTCCGTATCTTGGCGGCCGCGCTGTTGACAGCGAAGGCAGGTTCCTTGGTTCTCTCGGCGTATATAAAGAGGCAAAGACCTCGAACTACTATCTTGAAGAGTACTGCGGTGAAAAGGCCCTTCTCAAACCCTCGTGGGTCATCTCGGGAGTTCTGATCATCGTGATGCTTGTTCTCGGATTTATGGGGGTGATGATATGGATATAATGTTTTTTGTAGGGGCGCTGACCTTTCTGATCCTCGCTCCGATCCTCGGCGGACTCCTTTCCGGATGCGACCGCGTGTTAACTGCCCGTTTCCAGTCAAGAGTCGGCCCGCCGCTTCTTCAGCCGTTTTACGATGTGGCCAAACTCTGGCATAAGGAAAAAGCGTTCTCCAATCCTTTGGAGATCATCTTCACCACGGCATATCTGATCCTGATCGCATTTTCAGGAGGAATGGTCGCTACCGGAGGCAATTTCCTGTTTGCGGTCTTCTCGCTCGCACTCGCCCACACCTTCCTGATCCTTGCAGCATATTCGGCTAACGCTCCCTATGCTCATATCGGTGCGGAACGTGAACTTCTCAGCGTCATGATCACTGAACCGATCCTGATCCTGCTTGCCGTAGGATTTTTCATGGTTTCGGGCAGCTTCGAGACCTATCATATGCTCACTCTGGGCACACCCGCGATCATCCTCCTGCCGGGTGTGTTCATCGCTCTGATAGCGGTCCTGACGCTCAAACTCAGAAAATCACCGTTCGATATCTCGACCTCGCACCACGCCCATCAGGAACTGGTCAAAGGTGTGACCTCCTCCCTGTCGGGAAGAAGTCTTGCCAAGGTGGAGATCGCCCACTGGTATGAGATGCTCATATTCCTCTGCATGATCTTCTTCTTCTTTGCCGGGTATCCAGTACTTTCCGCAGTAGCGGTCATCCTGGCGTTCCTTCTGGAAATCGTCATCGACAATATCTTCCCGCGTGTGACCTGGAAGATGACGGTCAAGAGTCTGTGGATCGTCACTCTCGTCTTCGGAGTAGGAAACATTGTCGTTCTTGGCATCCTTGGAGGTATAGTATAATGAGTTCGGCATCAAAATCCCCCTGGCTTCTCCATTACAATGCATCCAGCTGTAATGGATGTGATATCGAGATCCTCGCCGCCCTGACTCCAGTCTACGACGTCGAGCGGTTTGGTATCATCAATACCGGAAACCCGGCTCACGCCGACATCTTTGTGGTGACCGGCGGGGTGAACGAACAGAACAAAGCGGTTCTGAAAAACATCTACGACCAGATCCCTGAACCGAAGGTTGTGGTCGCGGTCGGAATCTGCGCATCGAGCGGCGGTGTTTTCCGTGAGTGTTACAATATCTCAGGCGGCGTCGATACGATCATTCCGGTGGACGTGTATGTCCCCGGATGTTCCGTTCGTCCCGAGGCGCTCATTGAGGGAATCGTGAAGGCGCTTGGCGTTCTGGAAGAAAAACGGGCAGCTATGGAGGCAAAAAAATGAATATGAAGATCGATTCCATTGAAGTTGCTGATGTGCAGAAAACCGCCGGCACTATGCGAACCGGCGGATACCGGCTGGTTGTGATGACCTGCACGCCGGCCGACGAAGGCTACTATATCACCTACTCGTTCGAAAAGGAGACGGATCTCCGGCATTACCGCATCGCCGTTTCTGAAGGGACGAAGATCCCGTCGATCGGGTCATCCTACGGCGGGGCATTCGTGTATGAAAACGAGATCCATGATCTGTATGGATTTACGTTTGAAGGGATGTCTCTCGATTTCGGCGGAACGTTCATCAAAACATCCGTTCCTTATCCGTTCAAAAAGAAGGAGCAGCCTGCTCCGACGGTGACCGTCGTTAAGGAGGCGAAAGAATGACCGGCAGACAGACGATCATTCCGTTCGGACCCCAGCACCCCGTGCTTCCCGAGCCGATCCATCTGGATCTGGTCGTGGAGGATGAGCGTGTCGTTTCGGCGATCCCGTCGATCGGGTATGTTCACCGCGGGCTTGAGAGCCTGGTGGACCGCCGCGATTATCAGGATTTTGTGTTTCTCGCGGAGCGTATCTGCGGTATCTGCAGTTTCACGCACTCCTCGACCTTTTGCCAGGGGATAGAAGGGCTGATGGGTATCCAGGTCCCGCAGCGGGCGACGTATCTTCGGACGATGTGGGGCGAGTACTCGCGTCTCCACAGTCATCTTCTGTGGCTCGGCTTGTTTGCCGACTCGCTCGGGTTCGAGAGCCTGTTCTATCAGGCATGGAAGATCCGCGAATCGATCCTTGATGAGATGGAGGCAACGACCGGCGGCCGGGTGATCCAGGGGGTCTGCAAAGTAGGCGGTGTCCGGCGTGATGTCGCAAACTCCTTCCTTTCGGATATGGATGACCGGCTCGATGAGATCGAGGATGAGATGAAGGATCTTACGAACGTGTTCCTGAATGATTACACGCTGACCAAACGTCTGGTCGGCAAAGGCGTTCTCTCAAAAGAGGATGCCTATTATCTTGGAGCGGTCGGTCCGACGGCCCGCGGCAGCGGTCTTGATCTGGATGCCCGCTCTACCGGCTATCTCGCCTACGGCGATATCGGGTTCAAACCGGTCGTTGAGAAAGGCGGCGACGGATATGCCCGCTGTGCGGTCAGATGTAAGGAGTTGTTCCAGTCGGTGGAGATCATCCGCCGGGTGATCACCGATATGCCGGAAGGAGATGTTTTCACTCCTGTGAAGGGTAATCCCGACGGCGAATACTTCAGCCGCTCCGAGCAGCCGAGGGGCGAGGTCATCCATTATCTGAAAGGGAATGGAACCAAGCATCTTGCACAGTTCCGGGTGAGAACGCCGACCCTGACGAATATCCCGCCTCTGGTGTCGATCCTTGCAGGCTGCGAGCTTGCCGATGTTCCACAGATCGTGTTGACGATCGATCCGTGTATCGGCTGTATGGAGAGGTGAACTGTCATGAAGATGCTTAAAACGATCCTGAAACAGTTCCTCAACAAGCCGGCGACGACGATGTTCCCGTATGTGCCTCTGGAGAACTTCGAGGGGACCCGGGGTCATCTGGTTTTCGATCCGGCGAAGTGCACGTCATGCATGATGTGTATGAAAAGGTGTCCTTCACAGGCGATCACCGTTCAGCGGGCTGAGAAGATCTGGACACTCGACCGGTTCCGCTGCGTTATGTGCGGGAACTGTGTTGATGTGTGTAAGTTTGATGCCCTCTCGATGGAACGGGAATACGCGAAGTCGGCGACCCCGGCGGAGCGCAGCGTCGAGACCTACGAGATCACGTATGTGAAACCCGAGCGGCCGAAAAAGGAAACCGCAGAGTAATCCTTTTTTTCTTTTATTTTTGGAATGAATTTTCTGCAGAAAAAAGAGCGTTTTTTTAATGGGAGTTACGAGGGGCCCCCCCAATCAAAAAGCTGACGTACTTATGAGATGTACTTCAATTTCGTGTATGAAATACGTGTGGATACATGAGAAATCCCACCGCGAATAATCGCGAATAAACGCGAATCGCATTTTCCTTACGCTGTCTTCTTGTCCTCGTCGTTTCACTCCTCGGCCGCGTTCCTACGCTACGCCTGATCGGCTCCGCGTGGCCGGAACGCCAGCGTGGAAAATGCTGGAAAACCCGCGTCGCGGGTTTTCTCATGAGAAAATACTGATCTCTTATATTATAAATGGGTTAGAGATGTTTTATAGAAAACCCGCGACGCGGGTTTTCCAGCATTTTTCGTTCCGCCGTCCCGGTCACGCGAAGCCGATCAGGCGTAGCGTAGGGACGCGACCGAAGGTCAAGAGGGCGGAACAGGAAAAATGCGATTCGCGTTTATTCGCGATTGCGTGCAAGCCGAAGGCTTGCGTGCCGCCTCAAATGGGCTTTGCCCATTTGGGCTTATTCGCGGTGGGATTTCTCATGTATCCACACGTATTTCATACACGAAATTGAAGTACATCTCATAAGTACGTCAGCTTTTTGATTGGGAGCACACCGCGTAACTCCTATTAGAAAAAAAGAGCGGATGATAAAAATTATTTTTTGTAGGGGATCGGATCTTCCATCCCGAGGTCTGCAAAAGCCTTCATCCGTGCAAGGCAGGATGAACATACCCCGCATGCCTCGTCATTCTCCGAATAACAGGACCATGTGTCTTCGTAGGGAACACACAGACGTATTCCCTCCCGGAGGATGCTGGTCTTATTCATCGATACGAACGGGGTCAGGAGCTGGATCGGTGTAGGCGTCTGTGTTCCGATGTAGATCACTCTCTGCATAGCTTCGATGAACTTCGGCGTGCAGTCCGGATACCCCGTGTGGTCGCCCGACTGAACACCGATGAAAATCGCCTCCCCGCCCCGGGACTCACAGTACGACGTGGCGATCGAAATCAGATTTCCATTTCTGAACGGCACATACGTATTTGGGCGGTTGGCTTTTCCCAATACCCCTGACTCGACCGGAATGTTTGGATCCGTCAGACTGCTCGCTCCAAACTTCGTGAAGTAATCGAGTGTGATTTCTACAAAATCGACTGCACGCAGGCGTTCTGCGATCTTTTTCGCACATTCAAGTTCCTTCTTTTCTGTTCTCTGACCGTAATTCACATGAAGGGCCAGAATATCATACCCCATCTTCTTTGCAACAAAGGCAAGAGTCGTGGAGTCCATTCCTCCTGACAGGAGGCATACTGCTTTTTTCATTGTACATGCACCACTTTATGCAGCTGAAGCTGGAATCTGACCGGCAGACGTTCAGCAATGATCGTTTCAATGAGCCACTTCGTGTCTGTACCAAACACAGGCGTGATACAGACCGGGGATTTCGGTTTATGGGCGGCGAGAACCTCCACCATATACAGATAATCCGCCTCGTCGCCGATAACGAATTTCAGACAATCCTTTTCGGTGAGGCTCGATAAAAGCGACAGATCGCTCATCTCCCCGGATGACGGGCACTTCACATCCATACAAATGGACGCATACGCCGAAACATCGTCGAACGGGATCGTGCCGTTCGTTTCGATATCTACATGGATATCTGCGGCCCCCAGAATCTCCAGAAGAGGGATCAGCTCCTCCTTCTGGAGAAGAGGTTCGCCTCCCGTCACGCAGACATAGGAAAGACCGGAATCCGCGATCTCTTTCACGACCTCGTCCACGCTTCTGTCCGTCCCTTTCTCAAACGAGTATTCCGTGTCGCACCAGGCGCATCGGAGATTACAGCCCGAAAGCCTGAGGAAAAAACAGGGCATACCCTGCCGTTCCCCTTCGCCCTGCAGACTCACGAATGTTTCCGCAACTCTCATTCTGCAAAGACCTCGGCATAGCAGCCTTCCGACTCCCATACCCGCAGTTTTGCGACCCTGGCGCTCAGCTCATGTTCTTTGCAGAACGTGTTCAGCCGCTCGCGGATGTCTTCCGCCAGAAGTTCGCTTGTCGGGTCGCCGTTCGTCAGAACGGGTGTCTGGAATCGGGAAAGCGCCTCGACCATCGGGTCGTCTTTATTCAACACGACCTGATGGTCGTAGACATTGATGATGTTTTTGATGATATTGTAATCGAGCAGGATCCGTGATTTTTCATCCGGTGTTCCGTCCATCCAGACCTCAACGCTCCAGCGGTGACCATGAAGTCTGGAACATTTTCCCTCGTAATGCATCAGACGGTGGGATGCATCGAAGTGGGTTTCTTTATAGATCCGGGTAACCATTGATGTACTGTTTTGCCTTCAAGACCATAATACTCTTCTTCGGAGTCCATTCACCCTCCCGCGAGGATGCTGTTTTTTGGTCCTGATCCAGCTTGGACCAAGTCCACGCCAAGGTTCTCAAAATCACACTCTCGAAAAGGAGTTCCTGAAATGTGGTATATAAATGTGCTGATTGAAAGGCGGTCTTTCCTGAATTTATCTCAAAACCAGCATTTTTTCATCTCTGAGAGAGCGCCCATTACTATTATTATCACTCCCCGCTCATAAGTATAGGAACACGCTGAGAAGACCGTATCTATGTCAGGCACGGTCGGTCAGCAGGTGTTCGGGATCCTGCATGCAGGATGTCGAACCCTCCCCCCCGTTATTCGGGCGGGTTCATTCACAATATAATCCAAACCAATGAGGAAACTTCATGGGACAGGGAAAATTCGCAGCAAGACAACTCGTTCGCACCGCAAAGAAATTCCGGTGGAGCGACTCGGTTTACTCGCGCAGAGCGCTTAAACTGAAACTGAAAGCAGATCCCCTTGAGGGAGCACCAATCGGACGCGCAATCGTTCTTGAAAAGGTCGGTGTGGAAGCAAAACAGCCGAACTCGGCAATCAGAAAATGTGTCCGTGTTCAGCTGATCAAAAACGGCCGTCAGGTCACCGCCTTCGCGGTCGGCGACGGTGCTATCAACTTCATTGATGAACACGACGAAGTCACCATTTGTGGTATCGGCGGTCGTGCAGGTCGTTCAATGGGAGATATTCCCGGAGTTCGTTTCGTTGTAAGCGGCGTCAACGGCGTTTCGCTCAATGAACTTGTCATCGGACGTGCCGAGAAAGCACGGAGGTAAATAGTATGACAGAAGAAGCAGCCACCAGCAAGATCCTTCTCTTTAACAAGTGGGATATGAGCGAAGTTGTCGTAAAGGATCCAGGAATGGTCCGCTACGTCACTGTCACCTCTACCGAAGTTCCAAGCAGCTGCGGCAGACTTACCCAGCAGCAGTTCACCAAGAGTGAAATGGCGATCGTCGAAAGACTGATCAACCGTCTCATGCAGCAGGAATACAACACCGGTAAGAAGATGATGTGTACCAAGATGGTCATGGACGCATTCGACGTCATCAACAAGAAAACCAAGCAGAACCCGCTTCAGGTTCTTGTTGACGCCGTAGCAAATGCAGGTCCCCGTGAGGAGACCGTTCGTCTGAAGTACGGCGGTATCAACGTTCCAAAGTCCGTTGACTCAGCCCCGATCCGCCGTGTCAACACTGCTCTTCGATACATTGCTCTTGCAACCTGGAGAGGCTCACACAAAACAAAGAAACCCGCATACCTTGTGCTCGCCGATGAGCTGATCATGGCAGCAAAGGGAGACGCAAAGTGTTTCTCTGTTGGAAAGAAGGAAGAAGTCGAACGGATTGCAAAATCCGCACGGTGATTTCCCCATATATTCTTTTTTAAAAAAGGTGTTTTATGTCACGCGGAAAAAAGATGGTAGAACGAATTACGGAGCTCATGAATGATCCCGAGCACATCCGTAATATCGGTATCGTAGCGCACATTGATCACGGAAAGACCACCCTCTCGGACAACCTTCTCTCAGGAGCAGGAATGATCAGCGAGGAACTCTCCGGAAAAGCCTGCTGGATGGACTCTGATGAAGAGGAACAGGCACGCGGAATCACCATTGATGCATCAAACGTATCCATGGTCCACATGGTCGGCGGTCACGAGTATCTTATCAACATGATCGATACTCCAGGCCACGTCGACTTCGGCGGGGATGTTACCCGTGCAATGCGTGCAGTCGACGGCGCAGTCGTCGTTGTCGACGCAGTCGAAGGTCCGATGCCCCAGACGGAGACCGTTCTTCGTCAGGCACTCAAAGAGGGTGTTCACCCGGTCCTGTTCATCAACAAGGTCGACAGACTTATCAACGAGCTGAAAGTTAACCCCCAGGAAATGATGATCCGTCTTGGAAAAGTCATTGACAAGGTCAACAAGCTCATCAAAGGCATGAACGAGGAGCTCTACACCAAAGGTGGATGGAAACTCGATCCGATGAAAGGAAACGTCGCTTTTGGTTCTGCTCTGTACAACTGGGCCGTTTCGATCCCTTACATCAAGACGACCGGTGTTTCCCTGCAGACCGTTATCGACAAGTGTAACGAAGGCGATATGAAGTACCTTGCAAAGGCTTCTCCGCTTCACTCAGTACTTCTCGATATGGTCGTGACTTTCCTCCCGAACCCGCTTCAGGCACAGGGTAAGAGATGCCACATCATCTGGCACGGCGATGTTGAGTCCCCGGTCGGAAAGGCAATGTATGCATGCGATGCCAAAGGTCCGATCGCAATGATGATCACCGATATCTCCTTTGACAAGCACGCAGGAGAGATTGCTACGGGTAGACTGTTCTCCGGAACCCTTACCCGCGGTCAGGAGGTCTTTATCTCCGGGACAGCTGGTAAGCCGAACAGACTTCAGGGTGTCGGTATCTTTATGGGTCCGACCCGTGTTGAGGTGGACAAGGTCGTTGCCGGAAACATTGCGGCAGTGACCGGTCTGAGTGATGCGATCGTCGGTTCGACCGTTACGTCCCTTAAAGACATGACGCCGTTCGAGTCCCTTAAGCACTACTCCGAGCCTGTTATGACCGTCGCGGTCGAAGCAAAGAACATGAAGGATCTTCCAAAGCTTATCGAAGTTCTTCACCAGGTCGGAAAGGAAGACCCGACTGTCCGTATCAACATCAATGAAGAGACGGGCGAACACCTGATCGCCGGTATGGGCGAACTCCACCTTGAGGTCGTTACCGGCCGTATCAAGAGAGACAAGGGTGTGGATATCGTTACCTCCCCGCCGATCGTTGTGTACCGTGAGACGGTCGCAAAGCCGCTTGACGGAACCGTTGAGGGTAAGTCTCCGAACAGACACAACAGATTCTTTATGTCTGTTGAGCCGATGCCGGAAGAAATCCTGAAAGCGATCCAGTCGGGCGAGATCTCGATGAACATGGAAAACATTGCCCGCCGTGACGCTCTTGTAGCACTTGGTATGGACAAGGATGAGGCCAAGTCCGTGAAGGATATCTACGGCTCGAACATGTTCATTGACTGCACGAAAGGTATCCAGTACCTGAATGAAACGATGGAACTGATCCTTGACGGTGTTCACGAGGCACTCGACGGCGGACCGCTTGCTGATGAGCAGGTCCAGAATGTTCTGATCAAACTCCACGATGTAAAGCTTCACGAGGATGCTATCCACCGTGGTCCGGGACAGGTCATTCCTGCAGTTCGCGGTGGTATGAAGGCAGCTCTTCTTATGGCCGGCGACACACTCCTTGAACCGATTCAGAAGATCCAGATCACTGTTCCGCAGGATCAGATGGGTGCAGCAATCTCCCAGATCCAGGGTCGCCGTGGTCAGCTGTCCACGACTGAGTCCGAAGGTGACCAGATCGTGGTTAACGGTGAGGCACCGGTCGCAGAGCTCTTTGGTTTCGCGGGCGATATCCGTTCAGCAACCGAAGGCCGTGCTATGTGGTCTACCGAGTTCGCAGGCTTCTCCCCGGTTCCCCAGGGAATGCTTTCCGAGATCGTTATGGGTATCAGAAAGAGAAAGGGTCTCAAAGAACAGATCCCGACTCCGAAGGATTACCTCGATTAATTTTTCACGTTCAAGGGTCATCTGGCCGTTTCCCGCAGGCGGTATGCCTGGGG
>NZ_AUMX01000020.1:0-30343 GCF_000430905.1 Methanocorpusculum bavaricum DSM 4179 | reverse complement strand
TTTGTGTTTTTTTAGTGTTGAGCGCAAGCTCTCATGTTTTGGTTGTCGTCCCCTCTTCTTTCGTCTTCTATCCGGATACCCCGGGGTATCCTGCATACAAGAAGAAAGAACGGGGGAAAATGAATATCCACAGAAATTAACCGCACGAACCTTTTTCATCCCGGATACAGTAGCATGATCAAACCTAACATATAATACAGAAGAACAAATACAAAACATATCTCTGTATCACCATGAAAAAGATCATCCTGCTCGCGGTCCTGCTCGTCATCATCTCCTCCGCCGGCTGCTATCTCTGTATCCTCAGTGCAAATCCCCAAATATATCCCGATAACGCCTACACGGATTCCCTCTCGGCAGAATACATCTTCCCCTTCAAAAACACCTCAATAACACTTTTCGTCTCCGTTCCCGCATCCATCTATCATGGGGCGAAAGATACCGGATCAAAATACCTTCCTTACACAAAAATAACCTCGCGCGAGTATTATGCTGATTTTACCAATGATCCCCTTCAGGAAGAGATGTACACACAGATCCTGACACAAACGGCATCCGTGAAACATACCTTGGATTTAACGGACGACGAGTATCTGGAGTTGCTCTCGACATTTGTCCAAAGTATTCATTACCATACAAAAGACGAGTACCGCTACCCGGTAGAGACCATTATTGACCAGTATGGTGATTGTGATGACAAAAGTATCCTGTTGGCCGGGTTATTGACCCGTGCCGGCTATGATGCTGTCCTCCTGATCTTTGATGAAGAAAGCCACGCCGCAGTCGGAATAAAAACAGCTGACACAACAGCCTATCCGGATACCGGGGGATACGCGGTCATCGAAACAACCGACTTCAGTTATATCACCGACAGATCGTTCCAATTTGAAGACGGCTCATCACTCTCCAGCATCCCTTCAGTCATCAGTGTCGGCACCGGTGCAAAAACCTACACCTCCGGCAGTCAAATAACCGTCATCCTGAATTACCGGGATAAAGCCGCCTCCCTGATCGATCGGTTATCACGGGAAGGTGCTGAAAAGACCGAAGATCTCGATGAAATGGAAGATGCACTCACCGAATATGAGATCCGCCTTTCCTCACTTGACTCCTCAATGCAAACGGCAATATCCGCATATAATACCTATGCCGATCTGGCAGACTCCATAGTATCACAGCAGAAAAAGCTGAACCGCGATCTTCGCGCAGGCAAAATAACCGACAATGCCTATTCTTCAGAATGGGAAACGCTCAATGCATCCTATACAGAGTATCTGACAAAGGCTGATGATGCGTATCAAAACTACACTGCCTATTACGCGGAGTATCAGAAGCTCTATGCCGAGTATCAGGCATACTACGCAGCGTATGCAGCTTCTTACACAGATTACAGCAGTACGGTCAGCGAACAGAACCGGCACATAGACATCTACAACCTCATCATCACAGAGCCGTATAATCGGGAACATGTATATCAGACCGTTCTGCATGCTCCGGCTCTGATCTGATCAGACCAAAAGGCCCCCCTCCTCATCAGCCGTCAGGACCGTATCGGTCCGACCTTTATCCCCGGGGTCTCCCTTCTCTCTTCGGAAATAGGTCTGCGCGCCTCCCTCTATTTACAATCCCGAACATGTACAAATATAATCATTGAAGTAATAATTTGGTTATTGTTGTACAGATTTTAAATACTATTGGATACCACCTGTATCTATGTTCCCGAAAGATGGTCGTACGACCCTTACAGTAGATGACATCCCTAAAAAATGGTATAATATCGCGGTCGACATCGGCTCCCCGGAGATCCTTAATCCCGGGACAATGAAACCAGTGACCCACGATGATCTTGCACCCGTGTTTTGTAAAACATCGGTCGAGCAGGAACTCGACACCACTCACCGATTCATCGACATCCCGGAAGTCGTCAGAGAAGCATATGCCCAATTCGGCCGCGTAACGCCGCTTCAGCGTGCATATCATCTTGAGCAGTATCTCAAAACCCCGGCCAAGATCTACTTCAAACGTGAAGATGTCAGTCCGACCGGCAGCCACAAACTCAACAGTGCCATTGCCCAGGCATACTACAACAAACGTGACGGAACAGAACATCTGACCACCGAAACGGGCGCGGGTCAGTGGGGTTCTGCCCTTTCCCTCTCCTGCAACTACTTTGATCTCGACCTTATCGTGTTCATGGTCAAAGTAAGTTTCGAGCAGAAACCGTTCCGCAGATCGATCATGGAAACCTACGGAAGCACAGTCTATCCCTCACCAAGTCCAGTCACTGAGTATGGAAAATCCGTCCTCGCAAAAGATCCTTCCTACGGGGGGACCCTTGGAACTGCGATCACAGAAGCAGTCGAAATGGCAGTCAAAGATCCCACCGGAAAAACAAAGTACAGTCTTGGCAGCGTTGCAAATCATGTATGTATGCATCAGACCGTTATCGGTCAGGAACTGATCGCTCAGCTGAATGAGATCGATGTCACTCCGGATCACATGATCGGATGTATCGGCGGAGGAAGTAACTTTGCCGGATTCAGCTTCCCTATGATCCAGAAAAAACTCCATGGAAAAATCGACACAAATTTCCTTGCTGTCGAACCGTCCGAAGTACCTTCACTTACAAAAGGAGAATACCGGTATGATTTCGGTGATTCCGGCTGCATCACTCCGCTCTTTAAGATGCATACTCTCGGGCATGACTTTACCCCGAACGCCGTTCACGCAGGAGGTCTTCGGTATCATGGTATGAATCCGCTGGTGTCCAGGTTATATGATAACAAAACTATCAACGCTGTATCGTATAACCAGGAACAGGTTTTCCAGGCAGCCGTTACCTTTGCGAGAACCGAAGGCATCATCCCGGCGCCGGAATCAGCTCATGCAATCCGCGCTGCTGTTGACCTCGCGCTTGAAGCAAAGAAAAAGAATGAGGAACAGACTATCGTCTTCAATCTTTCAGGTCACGGGCTGCTCGATATGGCCGGCTATGCAAATCACTTCAAAACCTGTAAACAGACAGTGATTGAAGTCTGATCATTTTTTTTTGAAAAAAAGGATCCTCTGATTCAGACGGCCGTATGCGCCGCATGGACGAATGCTTTTGTCTTAAGAGCATCCCTGACATCATTTTTCTTCACTCCGGTGTGAACATCTACCGCATAGGGGCGGACCTGGCGGATCGCCGAGGCCACATTCTCCGGAGTGAGGCCGCCGGCGAGTATGACGGGGATCTCGACCGATTCCACAATCTTTGCACTGATGCTCCAGTCGTGAGTGAGTCCGGTCCCGCCGAGCCGGTCATGGGTCCGTGTGTCCAGGATTATCGCATCAGCATAGGCTGCTTCCCGCTGAGCTGTTTGTACGGCTGACATATCCATCACATGGACTGCTTTTATGATGCGAAGATACGGCAGACTCTTTCTGATCATGCATATTTCTTCAGGCGTGATCGTGTTCTGGATCTGGAGCGCGGTACAGCCGGACTGCTGAACGATGCTGATGATCGAACGGGCATCCTGCAGATGGGTCACCGCAACCGGTTCGATGAACGGTGGCAGTGTTTTTATCATCGCCGCCGCTTCCTCTGGACTTACGGCATCCTGGGTCACGTGCGTGATGCCCATCAGAAAACCTACCGCATCCGTTCCCGCGTCAACGGCACATTTCAGATCGGCAAAACTTCCGGTACCGCAGATCTTACACTTCATCGCCGACCTCTATATCATAGACGGCATGCCAGCTGGCCGGCGAATATGACCGCAGGAACCGTTCGGTGATTTTCGCGTTTGGAAACGCACGCAGAATATCTTCATTGTGTTCTCCTTCTTTCTCGACAAGCGCGTAGAGATGGATGACGGCGCCTTTAGCCGCAAGTTTTGCAGCTCCTGCTAAAAATCCGTATGCTGCGAATGGTAAGTTCATGATTATGCGGTCAAACTTCATCGAATCGAGCATATGCGGGAGATTCATTGCATCGCCGAGAACAGGCACTACGTTATGCAGATGGTTTAATCTAATGTTTTTCTGAAGCAGATAAACCGCGGATGGATTTATGTCGTTTGCGACGATGAGCTTCGCTTTACTGCTCAGCATCACCGGAAACGGTCCGACGCCGGCGAACATATCAAGAACTTTTTCTCCCTCTTTCATGGAAGAGAGAATTCTCTGGCGTTCGTTCGAGAGCCGGGCGGAAAAGTAGGCTGCGGTCAGATCGATGATCATTCTTCTGCCGTATTCATGGTAGAATGTCTCGGTCGTATTTTTTCCGGCGAGCACTTTGAATGTTTTTGTTCTGAACTCTCCTTCGACCGGTGATGTGGCAAAAAGTACGGTATGCGTCGAAGGACGTGCCGCCAGAATCTTTTCCGCTTCGATCTGATCATCTTCCTGAAGAACAACGATCCCGCCGATCTGTTCGTGACGGGGCAGCTCCTCGCGGGGGCTTGTTGTGGAGAACTCCGCCTGCATCCCGGTCTCTTCCAGAACCGGGACAAACAGGAAGCCCTCCTCAACGTACGGCCGGAGGCTTCGGTCTGCCTTTCCTTCGGCAATGAGTTTTCTGCGTCCTGCTTCTCCTTCAAGAACCGGGATCCGCACGCACCACTGCATGACTTTTTCACTCATTTTTTATGTTCCTGATCTTTTCACGCAGATCTCCGGCGGCTTTTTTGATATCCGGTGCACTTACCACTGCGGAGATGACACAGATCCCGTCCAATCCGGCCGCGATGACCTCACTGATATTTCCACTGTTGATGCCGCCGATACCGACCACGGGGATCTCTTTTGGCACGGCTTTTCTTACAGCTGAGATACAGGCAAGTCCGCGGCCTTCACCAGCGTCCGGTTTTGAGCCTGTCGAAAAAACCGGGCTCACTGCCACATAATCCGCGCCGTCCAAAACGCCTTTTACTGCTTCTTCGACCGAACCAACAGAGATGCCGATGATGAAATCATCCGGAACAAGGCGTCTTGCGGTCTTCACCGGCAGGTCGCTTTGTCCAAGGTGAATGCCATCCGCTTTTGACGCGAGCGCGATATCGATCCGGTCGTTTACGATGAAAAGGGCTTTGTCTTTGGTGATCGCACGGATCTTTTCCGCTTCGGCAAAAAGATCCGCCGCGCTCATCCTCTTATCACGGAGCTGGATGACATCCGCTCCTCCTTCAACCGCGAGCTTTGCTATTTCTGCATGGGAATGACCATTTGAGAGTTCTTCGTCGGTTACCACATAGAGGTCATATGTCATGAATACTCAGTGATCTTTGCTGATTTGAGAAACTGTTCTTTGGTGAGCGCGGCCGCGGCGTCGAAAAATGCCGGCTTAAACGATCCCGGGCCTTTTGCAGTTTTTGCTGCTTCTTCGCCGGCGATCCCAAGCGCGGTCATCGCGGCGATACAGCCGTCCATCGGGTCAGTTACTGCAGTGAAGGCGCCGCAGATAGCGCTCGCCATACAGCCGGTCCCAGAGATTCTCCCCATCATTGGGACGCCGTTTAATATCCCGACGACGCGTTTTCCGTCACTTACGATATCCTCCGCTCCGCTTATGACGACCGTACATCCGTATTCTTTTGCATATCTGCGTGCGGTCTCTTTGGGGTCTCCGGAAATGCTGCCGGAATCAACGCCCCGGACCGTTGCCGAGACGCCGGCAAGCGTGCTGATCTCTCCGGCGTTACCTTTCACGACCGAGATGGGGAATTCGTTCATAAACCTCTCCGCGGTTTGTGTGCGATATGGTGTCGCCCCTGCTCCCACGGGGTCGAGAACTATTGGGATGCCGCATTTCTTTGCTCCGTTTGCCGCTGCAAGCATTCCTTCGATCTGGTTTTCATCCAGTGTTCCGATATTCAGCACAAGAACGCCCGCTATTTTTATCATATCCACTACGTCTTCAGGTGCGTGCGACATCACCGGTGATGCCCCGAAACATATTGTCATATTGGCGCAGTCATTTACCGTGACGTAGTTGGTGATCTGATGCACAAGGGGATTTCTCTCCCTGACAAGGTCCAAAATGTGAGCGTATCTCTGCATATGCCTGAATATTATTTGCCTGTCTGACAGAAAAATGTATTAGTCCCTTCTGAACTATTGTATACTTATGGATGAGTATCTTGCAAAGATCCGTTCCGGGGATCTGAAACTTTACGCGCTGGAGAAGAGTATGCCGGCAGATGATGCCGTATCTCTTCGCCGTAAATATATCGAAGAGGAGACCGGTACGGATCTTTCCGCTGTCGGGACCTATTCGATACCTATTGACCGGGTAGTTACCCGAAACATCGAGAATATGATCGGCTGTGTTCAGATCCCGCTGGGAGTTGCGGGACCTTTGGCGGTCAAAGGGGAGTATGCCAGCGGAAAGTACTGGCTCCCGCTTGCGACGACAGAAGGCGCTCTGGTCGCTTCGATCAACAGAGGGTGCGGCGCCATCACCAAAGCCGGCGGCGCCGAGGTGCGAATTCTCCGAGACGGCATGACCCGTGCACCGGTTTTTGCAGCCAGAAGCGTTTCCCACGCGGCCGAGGTTGCGAGGTGGGCGGAAGACAATCTCCTTCTTTTGAAGGTCGCCGCCGAAGAAACCACAAATCACGGCGAACTGATCGGGCTCACGACATATACGGCAGGTACGAGTGTCTTTATCCGCTTTGAGTTCGACACAAAGGATGCTATGGGCATGAACATGGCGACGCTCGCCTCTGAAGCCGCAGCTCATCTGATCGAAGAGGAGACGGGGGCAAAACTTATCGCCGTATCCGGAAACATGTGCTGCGACAAAAAACCCTCTGCGATCAACATTATCGAAGGCCGGGGCAAAACGGTTTCAGCCGGGGTTTTTCTCTCGGATGAACTGGTGGCATCCGTGTTCAAGACAAACTCAGCTACCCTTGCGGAGGTCAATACCCGCAAAAATCTGACAGGATCTGCCCGGGCGGCATCTCTCGGATTCAACGCCCAGGCAGCGAACGTTGTTGCCGCCATGTTCATCGCCTGCGGACAGGACCCGGCCCACGTGGTCGAGGGAAGCAATGCGATCACGACCGTGGATATGGCGGAAGGCGGCGTGTATGTCTCCGTCACGCTCCCCTCGCTTCAGGTCGGGACGGTCGGAGGGGGAACGAGTATTGCCACCCAGAATGCAAATCTTACGATGCTCGGCGTTGCCGGCGGGGCGGAAAATCCGGGAGACAACGCAAAAGCATTTGCCGAGATCGTGGCAGCCGGCGTTCTGGCAGGCGAACTGTCGCTTCTCGGGGCGCTTGGAGCCCAGCATCTTGGAAAAGCGCACAGAGAACTCGGCAGAGGAGAAAAATAATTTATCATCCTTTTTTGATTCGCATCATCTGTTTTTCTGCGCCGGTCACGCGTAATATCTCTACTTTTCCTCCTCTCTCTGATTGGACATCTCCGGACTTTTTCGGGTTCTGATCTGGATTTTGTGCAGAGAAAACTGATGATTGCGGCATACATATTGAAAAATGCCGTCATAATTCAGCATATATCCCGCAATATCCCTGGTCTTTGCTCTGTCCAGAAGATTGATGTTGTCACCGTGCTAATGATTAGCACACATGTTTGGAAAACATATCCGTATGGAACGGGTCATAGACCGGAACTCCGGTCGTGCCGTTATTGTACCATTGGATCACGGCATTTCGATGGGACCGATTCCCGGGCTCACCGACATGCGTGACACCATAAACAAGATCTCGATCGGCGGAGCCACGGCAGTTCTCATGCACAAAGGCATGGTTCCCTACGGTCATCGGACATCCGGAAAAGATATCGGTTTGATCGTCCATCTTTCCGCCGGCACCGGTCTTGGAACCGATCCCAACTCGAAGGTCATCGTCACGACCGTTGAGGAGGCAATAACGCTTGGAGCGGACGCCGTATCCATTCATATCAATCTGGGAGCCGATACCGAACCCGAGATGATCTGCAATGCAGGAGAGATCTCCCGCAAATGCCAGCAGTGGGGCATGCCGCTTCTTGCGATGGTCTACCCTCGCGGCAAAAACATCAAAGACTCGTTCGACGTGGATGCCCTCAAAACCTGCGCCCGCGTTGCAGCCGAACTTGGTGCTGACATCGTAAAAACCAGTTACACCGGAGATATCGATACGTTCCGTGAAGTGGTCCGCGGAGCCCAGATCCCGGTCGTCATCGCCGGAGGTCCGAAGATGGGCTCTGACTTAGAGATGCTTCAGATGGTCCGTGACTCTCTCGATGCAGGAGGAAAAGGTGTTTCAATCGGAAGAAACATCTTCCAGCACAATGATATCATTGGTATTACCTCGGCCGTCACCGATATCGTGTTAAGGGACGCATCCGTGGAAGAAGCAGCAAAACACCTCATCCGGTGAAGTAAATGACCGTTCAACTACCTCCGATCCTGATCCGTGCCGACCACCTGCCGACCTATGACGAACGAAAAGCCGTCGTCGCTTCAGCCCTGGAATCCGGGTATACCCATATCATCCTGAGACCGGAAGATGAGGCTCTCAGCCATCTCGGCAGATATACTGCTATACTAGCCGAAGGCAAAAACCTCATGTATTCCGGGGAACGCATCGGCGTTCTCCTGAACCTGACCGGTGCCGAGGAAATGGAGGAGGCGTACAGCCTGAAGAATGCCGTTCCAACTCTGATCATCTCCCCCGAAAACTGGAAGGTCATCCCTCTTGAAAATCTCATCTCCCGGTTCCAGAACGCCGAGACGAGTGTATATATTTGCGTGAAGACCCCCGAAGAAGCCCGTCTCGCTTTCCAAACAATGGAGGTGGGCTCTGACGGTATCGTCATCACGCCGGACGGTCCGGCCGATCTTGCCGCATTTTCCGGGATCAGGACCGCTGAATACCCGGTAGTCGATCTGGAAACCGCCGTGGTCACCAAAATATCCACGCTCTCTTTAGGGGACCGGGTATGTATCGACACCTGCTCGCTTCTGGAGAGGGGAGAGGGCATGCTGATCGGTTCCCAGTCATCCTGCCTTTTCCTCGTCTGCTCGGAGAGTTTTGAGAGCGAATACGTCAGCGCCCGGCCGTTTCGGGTGAACGCCGGCGCCGTCCATTCATACATTCTCTGCCCTGACTGTACGACGAAATATCTCTCCGAGATCGCGAGCGGGAACGAACTCCTTTCCCGCAAACCTGACGGCAGTCTGCGAAGCGTGAATGTCGGCAGAGTAAAAATCGAGATCCGCCCCATGCTCTATATCGAGGCAAAAGCCGGAGGAAAGACCTACTCGGTCGTTCTCCAGAACGCCGAGACCATACGCCTTGGAACGCCGTCGGGAGCGGTTTCCGTATCCGATCTCGCGATCGGTGATCTGGTCTATGTCAGACTTGAAAGCGGCGGCCGCCACTTCGGACATACGATGGCGGAAACGATCTGCGAAAAATGACTGCAAATTGTGCCGTTATTGTGGCGAAAGACGAGGGAGAAGCGTGGACCCTTGCAAAAGAAGCGATCCTGAAAGGAGCAGAGGCTCTTGAATTCCGGCTGGATTCCTTCCCGGTCATACCGGCAGATCTCTCCTTTCTTGCGTGCGGCGTTCCATCAATAGCCACACTCAGGTCTCCTTTGGACGAGGAGCGAAAAGATATCTTTCTCCGAGCTCTCGCGTCCGGCGCAAAGTACATCGACATAGAATCGGACTCGGTTCTGAGAAACCGGTTCCCAAAAGAACAGGTCATCTGTTCGTATCATGACTTTGAGAAAACGCCCGCCGAGGATGAGATCCTTGCAATCTTCAACGATCTTCGATCCTCGGGAATCCCCAAAGCCGCATTCATGGTGAGGGGGCCGGCGGATCTGCTTGCAGTCTGGAGTGCCGCATCTGTTCTTAGAGAAAAAGGAGCTCCGTTTATTCTTATAGGCATGGGGGCCGCCGGCGAGGTTACCCGTATCCGCTCATCCGATCTTGGATCGATGCTCAACTACTGTGCGTTACGGCCGGAACTTGCGTCCGCTCCGGGTCAGATAACACTGGAAGAGGCTGAGAGGCTCGGTACCGATCCGCAGGTTGCTGCCGTAACCGGCTATCCTTTGACCCATACGTTCTCGCCGGAGATCCACAACGCGGCATTCAAAGCCGCGAAGATCCGGGGGCGATACGTGAAGATCCCGTCAGCTCCTGAGGAACTGCTCCTTATCCCGGAGGTTATCAGAAAATACCGGATCATCGGGATGAACGTAACCATTCCTCATAAAGAATCGGTCATTCCTTTCCTGAAAAGGATCGATCCTCTTGCCGAATCCGCCGGAGCAGTGAATACTATCCGAAACTCTCCTGCCGGTCTCGAGGGGTACAATACCGATATTCTGGGAATCGCTGCATCGCTCGCGTCAGTGGACGCGGATCCAAAGGGCGCCGAGGCGCTCATCATCGGCGCCGGAGGGGCAGCAAAGGCAGCCGCCGCGTATCTGAAAGCCGCCGGTGCCCACATTTCTATCGCCAACCGGACATTTGCCCGGGCGGAAACGCTTGCCGAATTGTTTGGCGCACGATCAGTAAAAATTGAGGATCTCAAGCCGGCATATACGATCATCCTCAACGCGACCCCGGCCGGTATGAGCGGGTTTGAACACTGCTCGCCGGTTCCGCATACGATATTCACCAAAGACACGGTTGTTATGGATATGATCTATGATCCGGAAGTGACTCCCCTTCTTGCCGCTGCAAAAGCCGCCGGCGTTCGTGCCTGCATCAACGGAAAAACCATGCTGATCGAACAGGCCGCCGCATCATTCACTCTCTGGACAGGCATCACGCCTGACCGGGCCGTGATGAGAAAAGCATTCGAAGCGAGGGCGGCATGATCGGCAAAGGAGTTTCCTACGGTGCGTTATCGGTGATCAACGCGATCTCTACCGGAAAAGGGGCGGCCTTTGGAATCGATCTCAAAACCGAGGCGACCGTCCAACTGATTCCGGAAAACGAGTTTTCCGTCGAGATCGGCGGCCACCCGTCCGAGTCCGTTTCCCTCGCCCGTTTTTCCGTCGAGGAGGTGCTCCGGCGGTATCCTGACTCGGGAATGAATGGTGCGGTGATCAGAACTACGTCGAATATCCCCATATCTCAGGGCCTGAAAAGCAGCAGTTCGGCCGCGAACGCTATAATATCGGCCGCCGCCGCTGCGCTCGGCATCCGTCTCGATCCGCTCGAGATCGGCCGGATCGGCGCGACAGCCGCCGTCAAAGCGGGCGTCAGTATTACCGGGGCATTTGATGATGCCTGCGCCTGTCAGCTCGGGGGTCTCGTATTCACCGATAATCTGAAACGCGAACTTCTGCTCCGCCGCCCGATGCCCGAAGGCTACACGGCCGTGATCCACATCCCGCCGTTCCAGATCCGGAAATCCGCATTTCCGAGTGAGAAGATGCAAAAAATGCGTGATATGGTCTCTGCCGCATATGATATGGCGATCGAAGGAGATGTTTTTTCAGCGATGTATGTAAATGGAAGATGTACCTGTGAAGCGATCGGCATCACGCCGGAGACGGCCGACAGAGCCCTCTCATGCGGAGCCGCCGCCGCCGGACTTTCCGGTACGGGTCCCGCCACCGGGATACTTGTGCCTGAGGGCAGGTTAGATGAATTTCTCGATCGGTTCGGTCGGGAAGATATCCTCATTGCGAATATCAGGAACGGGGTGTGAGATGAAACTTATCGTATCCCGCTCCCAGATATCGGGGTGTGTTCACGCACCCCCTTCGAAAAGTCACACGCACCGGGCATTTCTCCTTGCGGCTCTTGCAAAAGGCGAGTCTGTTGTCTTCTCTCCGCTTCTGGGCGAGGACACTCTAGCTACGCTGGATGCGGTCAAAGCGCTCGGGGCACATGTATGTGAAGCGAATGATCGGATCACGATCCGGGGTGGCGATCTGCATGCCCCTCTTCCGAAAGGAACGGTGATAAACTGCAAAAACTCGGGAACATCCATGCGGATGCTTGCTGGAATTGCATCCCGTCTGGACGGAACGACCGCGTTCACGGGCGACGCTTCGCTCTGTTCCCGCCCGATGAAACCGCTGCTTGATGCCCTCTCAGAGCTTGGAGCCGGAGTAACATCCAAAAACGGCTGTGCTCCGTTCACCATAACAGGCCCCGTATTGGGCGGCGATGTGCATATTCGCGGGGATGTGAGCTCCCAGTTTATCTCGGCGCTGCTGATCTCGGCTCCGCTTGGCAAAGCTGACACGAGGATCCATCTTACAACGCCCCTTACGTCAGAACCCTACGTGGACATGACGATTTCCGCCATGAAAAAACACGGCGTTTCGGTCGGGACGATCGATGACGGGTATCTTGTCCGTTCCGGTCAGGTCTATTCTCCCGTGGATGTTCAGGTCGGCGGCGACTACTCATCGGCCGCATTTCTGTTTGCGGCGGCGGCACTCACCGGCGAGATCACCGTTTCCGGACTCGATCCGGCTGACCCTCAGGGGGATAAGGTGGTGATCTCCATCCTTGAAACATTCGGGGCAGGAGTAGTTCGTGAAGGCGAAAATGTTACGATCAAAAAAGCGGCTTTGAAGGCTGCAGACATCGATCTTGCGGATGCTCCGGATCTGTTCCCCATTATCGCCGTCCTTGCGAGTCAGGCAAAAGGCACCAGCAGATTATACGGGGCCGCCCATCTGAGATTCAAGGAAAGCGACCGGATCATGTCCACCGTTCTTTTCCTCAGGTCGATGGGTGCAGATATCAGCGAGACCGGGGACGGGTGCATTGTTACGGGACCCTCCCGGCTTTCCGGGGCAAATGTTACTACATTTGGCGACCACCGTATAATGATGGCATCCGCGGTCGCCGGACTTATTGCCGCTGGCAATACTATCATAGACGACTCAGGCTGCTGTGCTGTTTCTTATCCTGATTTCGTCAGGGATATGCAGAGACTCGGTGCAGATATGAGGGAAGAATGAATCGAATCGGAGGATCCATAACGCTCACTCTCTTCGGGGCGAGTCACGACAGTCGTATCGGCTGCGTTATCGACGGGATCCCTGCCGGATATCCCGTGAATGAGGATATCATCACGGCGGATCTGGCGCTCAGGAAACCGGCCGAAGGTATCGGGACTCCCCGTGTGGAGGCGGACGTTCCGGAGATATCCGGAATTGTGGATGGGATCACTACGGGCTGTCCGGTCGTGATCACCTTTTCAAACAGCAATACCCGGAGTTCGGATTATGAACAGCTCCGCCGTGTTCCCCGTCCGGGCCATGCTGATTACCCTGCGGTCTGTAAATTCGGTCCGGCTCATGACATCCGGGGCGGCGGGATGTTTTCCGGCAGAATGACGACTCCCCTTGTTGCGGCAGGTGCTCTGCTTCGGGATCTGATCGGCAGTGCGGGGATTTCCGTCGGTTCGTATGTTACCCGGATCGGCAGCGTCGTCGATATGAATGTTTATGATGTCGCAGACATCATGACGAGATCGCGGACCAATCCGCTTCGGGCAATGTCTTCGGAGATCGAGAGCCGGATGAGGGCCGAGATCCTCGCCGCGAAGTCGAAAGGAGACAGTGTCGGCGGGATCGTCCGGTGCTTTGCTGCGGGTCTGCCCGCGGGTCTTGGAGAACCGTTTTTTGACAATCTCGACGGCGAGATCGCCAAAGCTGTTTTCGCCATTCCCGGCGTGAAAGCAGTCGGATTTGGCGAGGGGTTCGCCGCTGCCGGCCTTCGCGGATCCGAAAACAACGATGCATACCGCGTTCAGGAAGGGTCGGTCATCACGCTGACGAATCATGCGGGCGGCGTGCTTGGCGGGATGTCGAACGGATCCGTTCTTGATTTTTCCGCGGCATTCAAACCGACCCCGTCGATCGCAAAAAAACAGATGAGCGTTGCTCTGGTCTCCCAAGAGGATGCCGACCTTTCGGTGAAAGGACGTCACGATCCGTGCATCGCGAATCGGGGGGCGATCGTTGTCGAGGCAATGACCGTGTTTACCCTCGCAGATCTCGCGGCCCGGGGAGGATTCCTTGACTGAGATCGACGGCTTTCGGGAGGAACTGGCGTCGATCGACCGCGAGATCATGGAACTGGTCGGCCGCCGGAACAGAATAGCTCTGGTGATCGGCGAAAAAAAGGCCGAGGCAAACGAAGAGGTCGTGGTTCCCGCGGTCGAAAAAAATGTCGTCCGGAGATATATCGACGCCGGGAAAATTTCCGGCGTGAGTGCGGAAACGGCCGCACGGATCGCCCGGGCGGTCATAGATGAGTCTGTTGATCTGCAGGGGCTCATACCAAGACGTGCTGCTCCGCGGAAAATCTTCATTATCGGCGGAAACGGCGGGATGGGCAGATGGCTCTCTGCGTTTTTTGCCGGACGTGGTCATACGGTAACGATCAACGACCCAGAACCCGACGGAGCTCTCTATCCGGTTGCGGATATCTCCTTTGGATGCAGGGATGCCGATGTCATCATTGCAGCAACGCCGATAAAAATCTCTGCAAAAATCCTCGGGACGGTTCTTTCAGAAAACAAAGACGCGCTCATCTTTGACATCCTCTCCGTCAAAACTCCCCTTATCCCGGTTCTCCGCAAAGCGGCGGCGTCCGGTGCAAAAGTCTGCTCGGTACATCCGATGTTTGGGCCGGGTGCCGCCTCGATAGCCGGCAGAAACATCATCGTATGTTCCTGCGGCAACGATGCCGCGGCGGATGAAGCGGCGAGTCTTTTCAGCGGCGGGATGATTCTCCAGATGGAGATCGGGGAGCACGACCCGATCGCTGCCTACGTTCTCGGGCTTTCCCATGCGGTGAACCTTGCTTTCAGCGGAGCTCTTGTCCGAAGCGGATTTTCGTCAAAACGACTATCTGCCGCTGCTTCGACAACGTTTTCCAGACAGACTGCGGTATCGTCCGCTGTTTCCCGGGAAAACGCCGAACTCTCTTACTCCATTCAGACGGAAAATCCGTATAACGAGGCGGCCGTCCAAAATCTTTCCGACGCTCTTATGGATCTTCGGTCATCTCCCGAGGATGAATTTATAGAAAAAATGCATGAGGGTGCCGCGTGGTATCAGACAAAATAATTATGAATAGGACTTACGCGGTGTGGTTGTGAATCCAATTTGGGAAGGGTACGGCTGGGTTTGGAAACATGAGATTATTTAACCGCGAATAAGCCCAAATGAGCTTTGCTCATTTGAGGCGGCACGCAAGCCTTCGGCTTGCACGCCTCCGCGAATTAACGCGTTCGCAAATCAGAGATTTGCTCTCCGCTTCGGGCTTCCAGCCCTCGCTTGAATCGCATTTTCCTTACGTTCGGGTGCTCTGCTTCGGCTGATGCGTGCAAATCGAAGATTTGCGTGCCGCCTCAAATGGGCTTTGCCCATTTGGGCTTCGCCTACGCAGGAATCGCACCCTCTCTTGAAAAGTCCACGAGCTAAAAGCTCGTGAGACGTCTCAAGAGCCTTTGGCTCTTGGACAAATGCTATAAGAAAAACCCGTTCGCAAAGCTTCGCTTTGCTCTCCGGTTCGGGCTTGCAGCCCTCGCTTGTTCTCAAACTTTCAGTTTGCTCTCCGGTTCGGGTTTGCAGCCCTCGCTTGTTCTCAAACTTTCAGTTTGCTCTCCGTTTCGCTTCGCTCACTTGCATGCGGGTTTTTCTTATCTTGCATGTCTTTTTTTCTCCAAAAAATAGATGAACAATCCCTTTTCTTGATCTGGGGTGCGGGGCCGCGACTCCGGCGCGGAGCGGCCCGCGGTGGGATATCCTATTTACTGAGGCCCCTATACGTTGCGTGCAAGCCAAAGGCTTGCGTGCCGCCTCAAGCGGGCAAAGCCCGCTTGGGCTTATTCGCGGTTAAATATTCTCTTGTGTCTACACACAACAACCTCCTTCCCAAATTGGATTGAGGATAACACCGCGTAACTACTATTTTTATTTCCCTCATCCCGTCAAAAACACCGCGAGAAGCGGGAGCGTCACCAGGCAAAGCAGTGTTGAGATACAGATACCCTGGGCCGCAATATCCGGATGGGCCTTATGCTCTTCAGCCAGCAGCACCGTATTTACCGCCGCCGGCATTCCTGCAGTTACCACGATGATGCCGAGGATCAGCGGATCAGCGATGAACTGCGAAAAGATCAGATACACAAGTGCCGGCATACCAAGAAGACGGATCGCCGCAACGATGTACTGCCGGACATTTTTGAAGATCGAGGTGAAGTTCAGCTGGGCAAGGAACCCGCCGGTCACGACAAGAGAAAGCGGCGTGGTAACGTTATTCAGCAGCTCTAAGGAACTGTAAATGGGGTCAGGGATCGAAAACGACGTCAGGAAGAAGATCAGTCCAAGGATCGTCGAGAGAAACGCCGGGTTCAGGAGAAGTTTTGGATCGAACGAGATTTTTCCGCCCTTCTCCTGTGCCCGCAGGATCCAGATTCCAACTGAGTATGTCAGTATCGTGAACGGGATATTAAAAATCGCCGCATAAAATATCGCGTCCTGGCCGTACAACATTGAAAGGATGGGAAATCCCATGAACATCGAGTTCGAGAACATGATCATGAACCGGAACACCCCATACTCCTCCTTCTTTGCCCGCATCAGAATAGGGGAAAACCAGGCAACCAGAAACGCGATCCCGTAGTAGGCAAACGCTGCCAAGATCAGATACTCGCCCTTCATGAGAACTTCGTTCGTGAAAGGGATCTGCATGGAAAATATCACCATCGCAGGAATACAGATATGCAGAAGGAACTTCGAGAGGGAAGAGACGGACGCGTCGTTCAGGAGTTTGATCCTTCGTGCAAAGTATCCGATCCCGATCAGAATAAACAGGATGAGGATCTGATTCAGGGCGATGAAATAATCCATTGTTCTTCTATACTGATAGCACAAGGCATGTAGTTAATCTATCGGGACGGTCAAACTATACTGTATGGACCCTATTGTAGAACAGGGATTTGACCGTCTCCTGGATGTTATCAAGGAAACAAAAGCAAAACAGCAGGATACCGCCGACCTGATCGTTAAAGAGGACAAGGTCCTTCTCGAAAAGATGATCTCGGCAGTCGTTCCGGTAGTGCAGGCGGCAGGTTCGCTTTTCCTCCAGAAAGCAAAACAGGATACAAAAGGGGATCTCTACGACCAGAAGTATTACCCCGACAAAATGATCATCCTCGGGAAATCCGAAAGCCCGGCGAGTTTCCGGCCTGATGATCCCAAAAAACAGGTCACCCAGCAGTTTTGTGTGGCATCGGAGAAGGGAGAACTGTTCGAGCTGATGTTCTCGACCGACGGTTTTGTGGTCGATACGTATGCCTCGCCCCTTTCAGCTGAGGATGCTCTTGCGTTTTACGGTTACGATATTTTGTACATGCTCTTTTCGGCGATCCGGGATTATGCTCTCGCGGAAGAGGATCTCCTCGACGCGCTCGATCTGACCCTCGGCTTTCTTCAGCACAAAACGGCCTGAACCGGTCATACCCAAAACCTGTTCTCTTTTTTGGAGGAGTTACGCGGTGTTGGTATGGATCCGATTCGGGAAGGGTACGGTTGGATGCGGACACATGAGATTATTTAACCGCGAATCTCCGCGAATCCTCGCGAATCGCATTTTTCTTGCGTCGTCGTGCTCTGCTCCGGCTGATCGCCTACGCAGAATCGCACGCCGTCTGGAAAAATACTGGGGAAAAACCGGCGTGCCGGTTTTTCTCTCCGTTAATTTCTCTTTTTGTGAAATCAATAAATTATGAAACAACAGAAAAACCCGCACGCGGGTTTTTCTTATAGCATTTTTCAAGAGAGGGTGCGATTCCTGCGTAGGCGATCAGCCGGAGCAGAGCACCCGAACGTAAGGAAAATGCGATTCGCGTTAATTCGCGGAGATTCGCGGTTCTTTTATCTCATACACCCACACTAATGCCGTACACGAAATCGAAGTACATCTCATAAGGACTTCAGTTTTTTTCGGTTGAGAGCACACCGCGTAACTCCTATTTTCGATACGTTTATGGAAGCGCACGCGTTGCAGAAACAAAAATGAAATCACAGAAACACAACAAAAATCAGAAAAACAGTGGGCCCGATGAGATTCGAACTCATGACCTCCCGGTTATCAGCCGGGCGCACCACCTAGCTATGCTACGGGCCCCCTTTTACCTTACTACATAGGATGTTGCCGTATAAATATGTTCTGAAATTCATTTCCTGCCTCTGACGTAGCCTTATTCTCTTATCATGCCAAACATTATGGAGATATGGCAGATGAGACACCCAAGAAATACCTCCTTGGAAATGACGCTATAGCCCATGCTTGTCTCGAAGCGGGCGTTGACTTTGTTTCCGGGTATCCCGGGACCCCGTCATCCGAGGTAGTTGACCGGCTGCGTGCCGGAAAAGACCCCTGGTACTACGTAGAATGGTCAGTTAACGAAAAAGTCGCGTTCGAAAATGCTCTGGCTGCAAGCTGGTGCGGTCTTCGGTCGATCGTCACGATGAAGCATGTCGGCCTGAACGTCGCGGCAGACCCCCTTATGACCTCGTCCTACACCGGGACGAAAGGCGGCTTCGTTGTTCTTTCAGCCGACGATCCCTTCGCGCACAGTTCGCAGAACGAACAGGACTCGAGGGTGTATGCGAAGTTTGCCCAGATCCCGTGTCTGGATCCCTCTTCCGCCCAGGAAGCGCATGACTTTACCAAAACCGCATTCGAACTCTCCGAAAAGTTCGCGCTTCCTGTTCTTCTTCGCCCGACCACAAGGATCTGCCACTCGAAAGGGGATGTCCGCCTCGGTGAGCCCGCGCCCTCGACACGGAAAGGCGAGTTCGTCAAAAACCCGAAACAGTACGTCGTGATCCCGGCAAACACCCGCCCGCTGCACGCGATCCTCACGAAAAAACAGCCCGAGGTCGCAAAATACTTAGTGGAAGCCGGTCTCAACTCTGCAGAGATCCGCGGCAAAAAGGCCGTCATCGCCGGAGGGATCTCCATCTCCTATGTCGAGGAGATCATCCCGGACGATGTCTCGTTCATCAAGATCAGTGCATACCCGATCGACCGGAACTGGCTTTCGGGCATCCTTGCCCAGCACACCGAGGTCCTCGTTGTGGAAGAGCTTATGCCGGTCATCGAAGAAGCGGCACTCCAGGCCGCATCCTCGACGCTCGTTCACGGAAAACTCGACGGGTATCTGCCTCACGAGGGAGAATACTCTCCTGCCCTTATCGCCGGAGCATTTGAAAAGGCCGGTTTTGCCAAAAACACCTACCCTGCCCCGCCGGAAATGACCCAGGTCGCGGTCCGTCCGCCGATCCTCTGTGCGGGATGTCTCCACCGATCGGTCTTCTACGCGATGAAAAAGGTCTTCAAAGACGGCGTGTTCCCGTCCGACATCGGCTGTTATACGCTCGGTCTCCAGCTCGGCGCGGTCGACACAACGATCTGTATGGGTGCTTCCATCACGGTCGGTTCGGGTATCGCCCACTCCTGCCCGGGAACCGATGTGGTCTCCACGATCGGCGACTCGACGTTCCTCCACACCGGAGTGAATGGGCTCATCAACGCGGTGTACAATAATACGAATCAGATCGTGATCATTCTGGATAACCGGATCACCGCGATGACCGGCCACCAGCCGAACCCGAACACCGGTCTGACCGCGACAGGTGAGGAGTCGCCGAAGATCTCGCTCGAAGAGCTTGCGAGAGCCTGCGGGGTCTCCTATGTTGAGTCGGTCGATCCGTACGATCTGACCTATCTTCTTGCCACCCTTAAGGAAGCCAAGGAAAAACCCGGTGTGAAGGTCATCATCGCGAAGCAGCCCTGCGTTATCATGAACAAGCGGCTCGGGATCAAACGGAACCGGTACGTCGTGGATGCGGAAGCGTGTACAAAATGCGGAGCCTGCCTGAAGTACGGCTGTCCGGCGATCGAGACCGATGAGACCGGCGCTTCAAAGATCACCGCTCTTTGTACGGGATGCGGCGTCTGCGCTGATATCTGTCCAACTGGAGCGATCCACCGCGGAGGTGCAAGACAATGAAAAAGAGTTTTGATGTTCTGATCGTCGGTATCGGGGGACAGGGAACGATCCTTGCCTCGAATGTTCTGGGCGACGCCTGCGTGATCGAGGGCCGTCATGTCCGGGGAGCCGAGACGCACGGGATGTCCCAGCGCGGAGGATCGGTGGAAACACACATCCGTATCGACGGAAAATTCGGCTCTCTGATCGCTCCGGGAACCGCAGATCTTCTCATCGCATTCGATGTCCTTGAGGCAGTTCGCTATCGTCACTTCCTCAAAACCGACGGCGTGATGGTCGTGAACCGCGAGATCGTTGTCCCGACCTCGGTGTTTTCCGGAAAACAGCCTGTCCCGACAATCGATGAGGTCGAGGCTGAGCTGAAGGCAGGTTCGGCAAAGGTGATCCTCGTAGATGCTACGGGTATTGCCGCCAAGGCAGGCAATCCCCTTGCGGCAAACATCGTTCTGCTTGGCGCCGCGTCGGATAAACTTCCGCTTGCCGTTGAATCCCTTTCCGAAGCGGTTCGCCGCAATGTTCCGCCAAAGACCGTCCAGATCAACGAAAAGGCATTCGATCTCGGAAAAGAGGCGGCATAAACTTTTTTTTCAGATCAGATCCCTGATCTTCTTTTTTTGTTCAGGCAGGTAAATGTTACAAAAATCCATCTCCATCCAGAATAAAACCATCAGCATCCCGGCGATCCTCTGGGGAGAACCTACCGGAAACCTCTATATCGCTGCGCATGGAAACATGTCGAACAAAGCTGATGAGCCGATCGCGATCTTTGCAGAGCAAGCGGTCAAAAAAGGATACCAGGTCCTGAGTTTCGATCTTCCCGAACACGGGGAACGTTCGAAAGAAACATACCCCTGCAAACCGGATACGTGCGTTAGTGACCTGACGGCGGTCTATCAGTATGCCCGGTCCATTTCTGATAATATCAGCTTTTTCGGCTGCAGCATGGGTGTGTACTTCGGTCTTCTCGCCTATCAGGATCTGCCGCTCGAAAAAAGCCTGTTTCTCTCTCCCGTGATCAGTATGGAGCGGATCATCGACGGTCTCATGACCGGTTTTCAGGTAAGTGAACAGATGCTGAAAGAAAAACAGGAGATCGTTCTCCCGGTCGGCATAACCCTCTACTGGGATTATTGCCGGTATGTAAAAACACACCCGATCGGCGCCTGGAATGTGTCAACCGGCATTCTTTACGGCAGAAACGATGATCTGGTCCCGCTGGCTGAAGTGTCCGCTTTTGCAGAAAAAAACTCAGCCGTCCTTGAGATCGCGGAAAACGGCGAGCATTATTTCCACACGAAAGAACAGCTGGATTCTCTGAGGGTCTGGCTGAAAAAGAGCCTGTCTTAACAGTCTTCTGACAATGCATTATTATCTATTTTTCAGTTTTTTCAATGGTATACATCAATTATCATGATTATTCATGCTGAAATGCCCGCTGTCTGTAACTCCCTGAATACTAAACTATAATTACTGTTCATCCATATGTGTATATGACTAGTGGTGATAGAATTGGCCCGACATGCATTTTCAGTAATAACACTCCTCTTTCTTTCAGTGCTTTGCATATCTGCTGCCGGCTGCATATTACCCGGCACCGGCGATCTGAAGCCCGTATCTGAGGAACAGATCGATGATATGAACGATGCCCTTCGCCCGGTCATCGGAATCGTTGAGGATGACATGATGCATGTCACCTCTTCATTGTGGGAAACGGCCCGTCTCCTCGACGGTGTTCCTGCCGATGATCCAAAGGTCGAACCCGCGCTGTATAAACTCCGGAGTGAGCTTCCGCTCTCGTTCGAGATAGGCAGATTCGACAGAAACAATACGCTGATCTCTACGACCAGATATCTCGATCCCTGGTGGGTCCCAGGTGTTACCAAGTCCCGGCTCAATTATCCTGTGGAGGTGCTCGAAGCCGCAGGCCCGTCATGCGTGGTCTCGGATTTCTACCAGTATCAGGACGGGGACCGCGGACTTATGATCATCACGCCCGTCTATGATAAAAACGGCGAGTATGACGGCGTTCTTCGGCTCTCCTATGATATTGACAGTTTATTCTCCGGACTGACTGAATATCTCAAGAACGAGTACGGCTATACCTTATGGGTCACGCATACGTCAGGCCTGAAGTTCTATGATGAAAATACCGTCGAGATCGGCACATACCTGACGGAAGATCCCGCGTATCAGACACCTGAACTCCAGAATATGGTGAACACCATTCTGACGAACGCGTCAGGAAACATCTCGTACCACTTCTACGATACATCCAGAGGGGAACAGACCCAGGTCAATGCAGTTTGGAGGACGGTATATAGCGGACCCGAAGTGGAGTGGCGTGTTGTTCTTACCGACAATGTGCCGGAAAGCACGGGGACCCCCGTATCCGATGTCTCGGTAGAGGAGCTGAAGGATTTTGTCGAAAAAGCCTATGTGTATGCAAATAAAGTTGGAAAGAACGAGGCTGTTGCCGCATTCAATGATCCAAAGGGCGAGTTCATCGACGGCGAACTGTATATTTTCGCCTATGATATGAATGGTACGGTCCTGGCTCTGCCCCATCAGCCGGATCTGATCGGGGAAAACCGCTGGTATCTGCAGGATACGACAGGGATCAAGTATATCCAGAGAGGGATCGCCCGTGCAAATCTCGGAGGAGGATTTGTGATGTCGCTGTACGAAAACCCGGCAAATAATTTCGTGAGCGAGCTGAAGCTTTCCTATGTGATGGCCGTCGACGATACATGGTTCCTGGCGTCGGGCATATACCTGCACGATGAACCGTTTTCAGACGGATCCTATGTCGACTGGCATCAGCGTGAGGAGCTCGTCCGTCAGGTTCGGGGGATGGATTATCTCACGATCGTTGAGGGGATCCCTGCCGTTACGGATATGATCAATGATCCGTCAAGCGCTCTGCATGCCGGGAACCTGTATCCGTTTGCGGTCACGGAAGACGGCACGCTGCTCGCATATTCGATGGATCCCTCTCTCGTGGGCACGAACCAGCTGAGTATGAGCAACTCTTACGGGATGTCGGTCATGCGTGACGTGATCTCTTTGTCACAGAACGGAGGCGGACTGATGTATTCCCTGGTCAAAGATCCGAAGACAGGTCAGGAGGTCTATGTCCTGTTATGTGTGGAGCCTGCGGACGATGCAACTTACTTTGGCAGTATGCTGGTTCTCGGCTGATCGGTCAGCCGGCAACCCTTTATTTTGATGATCTTCGATCTCACCGGATCCGCAGACCCTGCGGTCGGTGTGCCGGGAATAAAAAAAGAGGATCCGGCCTTTTCTACTTCATGAGCAGATGGTTTGCCAGTTTGATGAACAGACATTCACCTGTGCTCAGCTCATAGAAGGTATCGGCTTTTTTATCGATTTTTGCATCGGCACGCCAGAACTTGCACTGTTTGCCCATGCATCTCTCCTGTGTCATCGGACAAATAAAACCCATTACTGAGAACTAGGACCGCAGGTAATAAATATGCATCGAAATTCGAGTCCTTGAATCGACATATTGGAATAGGAGTTACGCGGTGTGATCTTAACCGAAAAAACTGACGTAATTCTGAGATGTGTTTCGATTTCGTGTAAGGAATTCGTTTTGACACAAGAGAAAAAACCAACCGCGAATCGGCGCAAATCCGCCCTACGGGCGAGAAAATCGGATTTGCTTTCCCTCACTTGAACACGGCGGTCCTTATCGTCCCGCCGGTTCATCCCTCATCGGGAGCGTTCGGGCAAATCCTGTCGCCGCCCCAGCGGCTCCCACTGGTAGTTTGCCTCTCGATTTCATATCAAGATTGTTAGTAAAAGGCCATTTTACCATATATTGGACTAATCAATAAATCTCTCTCACGGGAGGCGCTGGGGCGCCGACAGGATTTGCCCGAACGGTCCCGATGAAGGGACGAGCCGTCGTGGCTGAAAGACACGACGGGTGAGAGTGAGGAAAAGCAAATCCGATTCGCTTCGCCCAAAGGGCGGATTCAAGCGAGGGTCGAAGACCCGAAGCGGAGAGCAAATCTCTGATTTGCGGTTCGCGCCGATTCAAGCGAGCGAAGCGAGTCGGAGAGCAAATCTCTGATTTGTGAGCGCGGTTGGTTTTTTTTCTTATGTCCACATAATTGCCATATACGAAATCGAAGCACATCTCAGAAGTACGTCAGTTTTTTCGGTTGAGAATAACCCCGCGTAAGTCCTATCTAAAAAAAAAGATTGATGACAGGTTATAATGAGATCATCGAGGCCGTGATCATTGTTCCGACGCCGTCATTGGTGAACAGTTCCAGAAGCAGATTGTGTTCGGAGTTCCCGTTCAGGATATGCGCCCCTTCCACTCCGTGGCGGACCGCGTTCACGCTTGCCTCAAGTTTCGGGATCATCCCGCCGGAGATCGTCCCGTCCGACATCAGCGCATCCACATTTTTCAGGGTGAGTCTGTGGAAGATCTCGGTCCGGTCCTTGTTCATCACACCGTCCACATCCGTCAGGGAAATCAGTTTGAACGCCTTTAATGCGACCGCGATCTCGCCTGCCATCGTGTCGGCATTGATGTTTAAGTCGTTTCCTTTCCGGTCGAGAGCGAGCGGCGAGATCACCGGGATATATCCCGCATCCAGCAGCGTCTCAAGAAGGTTCGAGTTGATCTCCTTTACATCTCCGACAAAGCCGAGGTCAACCTCGATCTCCTCATCGCCGACCATCATCTTTCTGAGAGGCATCTTTTCTGCAATGACAAGGCCTCCGTCGTTTCCGGAGATGCCGACACCTTTTGCGCCGTTCTTTGCGATCATCGAAACGATCATATTGCTGATCTTTCCGGCAAGAACCATCTGGGCGATCTCGAGCGTTTCTTCATCCGTCACGCGAAGGCCGCCGACAAATCTCGCTTCTTTCCCAAGGGCCTTCATCTTCAGCGTGATCTCCGGTCCGCCGCCGTGGACAAGGACCACACGCATCCCCACATAGTGGAGAAGGACCGCGTCCTGAACGACCGAGTTCATGATGGCCGAATCGACCATGGCATGTCCGCCGAGTTTGATCACGATCGTTTTTTTGTGGAACTTCCGGATGTACGGAAGTGCCTCCATTAGCACACTTTGTCTATTGTTCATGTTGTATACTTCCCGTTGATCTCTACGTATTTTTCCGTGAGGTCGCAGCCCCACGCGGTTGCCTGTTTGTTTCCCGACTCCAGCATCAGAGTGAACACCACATGGTCGCCCGCCATCGCAGCTTTCGCCCGTACAAGGTCTGCCACGATGACGCCGTTTTTCACTAACTGGGTCTCGCTCTCCCCTTCACCGATCGAAAGAGAAAGCTCTTCGACCGTGAACTCTACGCCGGAATATCCTGCTGCGCAGACAACTCTGCCCCAGTTCGGATCTTCCCCGTAGACCGCGCTTTTCACGAGAGGTGAAGTGATGACCGTTTTTGCTATTCTCTCCGCGTCGCGTTCGCGTTTGCAGCCAAACACCTTGACCTCCAGCATCTTCGTCGCGCCCTCGCCGTCCGCCGCGATCTGCTTTGCAAGACTGATGCAGACCGTCTCGAGAGCTCTGGAAAACTCTGCGGCCGGCACATGTCCCGCTTCGCCGGTCGCTGTACAGAAGAGCGAGTCGTTTGTGCTTTCATCCCCGTCCACGACGACTCTGTTCAGACTCCGTTTCACTGCGGATTTCAAAGCGTCCTGAAGCTGTTTTGCCGGGATCTCCGCATCGGTGTAGACGAACGAAAGCATCGTTCCCATGTTCGGCGCGATCATACCGGAGCCTTTGCAGATACCGGCGACCGTGAACCCTTCGCGGCGCACGATCGCGTGCTTTTCTTTCGTGTCGGTCGTCATGATCGCCTTTGCCGCCGCCGTTTCCGCTTCGGGGGAGTGAGCGAGTTGGCCTGCGACCTGTCCGGCCTGCCGTCTGATCAGGTCAAGATCGAGATATCTGCCGATAACTCCGGTACTTGCGACCCCGCACTCGAGTTCGCTGATCCCAAGGACTTCCGCTCCGATCGCGGCCATTTTTTCCGCATCGGAAAAGCCCTGCTTTCCGGTGTATGCATTGGCGCATCCGGAGTTCACGATGACCCCTGCGAGTTTTCCGCGTTTGGTCCGCTCGGCCATCAGGTTCACGACCGGAGCGCGGACCTTGTTTTTCGTGAAGACCGCGGCCCCGGTTCCGGAAGCCTGGATGAGGGCAAGTCCGAACTTTCCCTCTTTCATACCGCCCGCGGTAACTCCCTCAACAGCGCAGATGCTTCGAAAATCCTGCGTCATGGGAACATCCCCGGCATTCTGAGACCTTCGGCTTCATCGAATCCGCACATGATGTTCATGTTCTGGACCGCCTGACCTGCGGCTCCCTTCACAAGGTTGTCGATCGCCGAAACGGCCACGAGTCTTGTTCCGTCATTTTCCAGCTCGAAGTTGATGTCGCAGAAGTTCGACCCTCTGACCCCGCCAAGTTTTGCCGGCTGCAGCCGGACGAAATGTTCGTTTTTGTAGAAGTCCTGATAGAGTTTCTGTATCATTTCCAGCTCCATTGGCTCGTTGAAGAGAATATGTGCGGTCGTTATGATCCCCCTGATCGCCGGGAGGAGGTGGGGGGTGAAGTAGACGTTTGCTTTCGATTCCAGGAACGCCGCTTCCTGGCGCATCTCCGGCAGATGTCTGTGGGCCGTTATTTTATAGGGAAGGATGTTTTCAGCAACGTTTGGGAAGTGGGTGGTCTCCGAGATCGAGTCGCCCGCTCCGGAAACCCCGCTCTTTGAATCATAAATTATCGTGTGGGCGAGTTTTGCTACCGGAGCTGCCGCAAGGGTCGCTCCGGTCGGGAAACAGCCCGGGTTTGCGACAAAGTCTGCATTTTTCACATCTTTTCGGTGAAGTTCGGGGATACCGTAGGGTGCTTTGAAGTAATCCGAGTGTTTCACTCCGTAGGTTTTTTCATAGATCTCTCTTGGCAGACGGTAATCCGCGGAGAAATCGACGGTTTTGATACCGCACTCTTTCAGTTTGCCGGCATACTGCATGGCAGCCGTATGAGGGACCGCGAGGAACGCAAAATCCGCATCGATCTTTTCGATATCAGGATTTGTGTACTCAAGGTCGATGAGATTTTTCAGGTGGATGTGATCTTTGGTTACCGGGGTGCCTGCCAGCTTGCGTGACGTGGCACAGACTATGTCTGCTTCCTTGTGCGTCAGCAGCAGTCTGATGAGGTCGCCCCCGGCATAACCGGATGCTCCGATAATCGCTATATCCATACGTAAATTATTGGTTTACAACTAGTTTAAAGATGTTATTCCCCGGACTCTTCCTCCGGGATTTTGACTTCACGGTCCATGAGTTTTTCTGCCAGATCCGCAAAGATCCCTGCCCGTTCCAATGCCGGGATCAGCTCCTCAGGAAGGGACGATATCCCGAATCTGGCCCCGGAAAACGCTCCGCATAAGAGTGATACCGTGTCGGCGTTCCCGCCGCAGGCGGAGGATATCCCAAGCAGCTCACGCGGAACAAAATAGCGTCTGCAGAAGAAAACCGCGAGGGGAAGCGTCTGATAAACCGACGAGGAGTTTCCGATTATGCTGACTGCATCCTTTGCGGGCATGCCGGTCTGTTCGATCCTGGCTCCATTCGCGATCTTTCCAGCAAGCATGGGATCCATATTTTCCGCCGCGGTCCGGAGTGCTGAAAATGCCGCTTCAACATCGCTCGTTTCAAGAAGGGTGTTCAAAAGAAGGGCGTATCCGATCACTGCCGCGTGGACTCCCGGGTGGGTGTGGGTCACCATGCAGGCGGACAAAAGTTCCTTTGCCATCTCCTTTCGGTCCCTGAACGCGAGGGCAAAGGGGATCGCGAGTCCCATGCATCCTGTGCTGTCCGAGTAGATCCCTGATCCGGTGAGTTCCCCGGTTTTTTCCATCTTTTTGCATGCGGCAAACGTGGTCCCGTCAGGGTATCTGAACTTCTGCATCGTATAGGTCCGGAGAAGCTCTTTTGCATATTCGGTATTGTTCCATGCGCCTTGTGCGAGGATCCGGGACGCGATCAGGATCAGCTGACCGTCGTCTGTGTACTGACCCGGGAGGAGATCATGATTCGGGTGACCTTTGTGCGCCTTTCCAAAGGCCGGCTCTGTTGAAAAATGAGCGGTGGTCGTCTCGTGCGGCATGCCGAGAGCGTCACCAAGGATAGCTCCGATGAGACATCCTTTGTATCTATTGAGCATGATGTATTATTGAGAGGGGTTTGTGTTAATTGTTATGGTTGGTTTTTCGGCGGGGTGGCGACGAAGTCGACGCCCTTAGCTGAGCAAGGCTTTGCCTTGCGACCAGGTTTTCGAAGGGAACTTGCGACCGCGTCGCTCTTCACGCTATCTATATCCCCCAAAACCGCCCACATTAGTATATGCACTGGTATGGGGAGGCCGGAAATCTATCGACAGATCCGGCGCAATGTGAAGAACGGATACTGAATACTGCCGCGATACCGTCCGTTCTCTGCAACTGGGAGGATCTCCGGGAGGCCGGCCTGATCACCTCCAGAGAAGAATATATACGGGCGGTCAGAGAGGTCGCCGTTTTCCTTGCGGTGAAAGGGATCGCCGCGGATCTTGATACAAAGGATGCGGCTCTTCTTCAGATGGTCAGAACCCTTGACGAGATGGATGAGGTCATCAATCTTTTAACGGAACGGGTGACCGACTGGCATGCGGCAATAACGCCCGGGACTTCCCATAAATATACCCGGGCAAACGGTCCCCGTCTCGTGCAGAAGATCGCCAAGTCCGGCAGTCCTTCGTTAAAACGGGTGGCACGGGAGATACTCTCCCTTTCCGGGGTCAGGACCGATCTGATGAAGGAAGTTTCTCGTGAGGCGGTGAGCGTCATCCCGAACATGAGCGCTCTTGTCGGCGGCCTTGTTGCCGCCCGTCTGATCTCCCGTGTCGGCGGTCTTGACGCGGCGGCAAAACTGCCGGGTTCCTCCATCCAGGTGATCGGTGCCGAGTCGGCCCTTTTTTCCCATATCAGGACGGGCTCGTCTTCGCCGAAACATGGGATCATCTTTCAGCACCGCCGGGTCCATAATGCAAACAAGGAGGTTCGCGGAAAAGTTGCCCGTCAGCTTGCGGCGAAACTTGCGATCGCCGCCCGCCTGGATCTTTACCGCGGCGAACTGGATGCTGCATTTGTCGAGCAGGCGAATGCAAAGATCGATAAAATTTTTGGAGGGGAGTTATGATCGACATAAACGGGACGCTCGTCTCGGAAGGCCAAGGAGGGGTGTATAATGAGCGGATGCTTGGAAACTTCCGCGTCTGGGATCCTTACCGGAGCAAACTCGCCGCTCTCTGGTATCTGGATAAAACGACCACCCTTGGCAAGGACGAGGTCGTTTTGTATCTCGGGGCCGCGAACGGCACGACCGTTTCCCATGTTGCCGACTATGTTGAGTCTGTATACGCAGTGGAGTTTGCCCCCCGGCCGATGGAGGATCTTCTCGCGGTCGCGAAGAAACGCAAGAATATCGTCCCGATCTACGCGGATGCGACCCGGCCTGTCCGGTACGCCGCTCTCCTCGAACCTGCTGATCTGCTGTATCAGGATGTCGCCCAGCCCGATCAGGCGGGGATCGCGGTGAAGCATCTGTCGTTTGTAAAGTCCGGCGGCCGTCTCATTCTGATGCTGAAGACCCGGAGCGTGGATATCAGAAAGTCCGCGGATGAGGTTTTTGCCGATACGTGTGAGGAACTGACGGCAGGCGGGTATCTCGTGGAAAAAAGCGTATGGCTCGATCCTTATCACAAAGATCACGCGGCGATCGTCTGCAGAAAGAGCTGAGCTGCTGATTTCAGCCCTCGCTTGAATCCCGCCCTTTTGGCTCCCAGGATCGGATCTGCTTATCCTCACTTGAACTCGGCGCAGAGCGTCCCGCGGTGGAGATATCTTATTTTTGAAATCCTGAGAGGGTTTTTTCCCCAGTTATTTCCCGACAAACTTTTCCCGCAGCATCATCAGGACCTCCGGCGATTCCAGAGCCTGCAGGATCCGAAACGTCATGTCGTCGACGCCCATCTCCCGGCGGGTCACATCCGCGACCACGAGCGAGGTCATATAATCGCTGATCGAGGTGAACGGGGCATCGTCCCCTTCGCACATCTCCTTGATCTTTTGGTAATACTTAGGACTGATCCGAAATCCTATCTGCTCTTTTTTGCTTTCGATGGTGACCATTATTGTAAACAGTAGTATGTCAATTTGATAACATAAAGATATCCTCAGATTTTTGACGTGGGCGATTTGCGGGA
>NZ_AUMX01000019.1:0-31319 GCF_000430905.1 Methanocorpusculum bavaricum DSM 4179 | reverse complement strand
GAAAGCGCGATCGTAAACCGCAATCCATGTGCATACAGATCAGAAACGTTTGTCTTGCTGCAAAAACCTCTGTCCATCACCAGATGCAGTTTCTTATACGCCAGCCAGTCAAACACCGTCAGATTCTGTTGTAATGTGGAGACATTATGAATACTTCCCGGATACGTATGGAAATACACCGGAATACCCGTTTTTATGCCGACAACCATGCCAAGATTGACCTGTTCCAGGTTTTCTTTGTCCCGATTGTATCCGTATTTGACCGTTTTGATAAGGCTGCTGTATGATGAGATGGAGGTGATGTCTAAGGCAAAGTATTCGTTTTCCCGGATTTTGTGTGCCCAGTACTGGAAAAATTCCATCTGGGTGTCCCGGTTGAAGTCAGGAAGCATCTCAAAGATCCGCTGTGCGGGGAAGCGTTCGTTGAGCGGGGTGATGTTGCGTTCTGTCCACTGTTCACAGTGCGATAAGGCGTTCCCTTCAGCAAGGAGGTAGTAAGCACAGGTCAGGAGTTTCTCCCAGTGGTTAGGATAGACTTTTTTCAGTGCTGAGACCAATCCGGTTTTTTCTCCCGCATGATCAAAGAGCAGGCTGCATCCGGCAGATTTTGCGATTGCGGTTTGTTTCGTGCTTTCTTTTCGTTTTCTGTTGGGAAGGATTTCCCCGGTTTCGGGGTCGAAGTGGCCGATGACTTTTCGGTCGCAGATGCAGGTTTTTCTTTCTTTGTCCCAGCGGGATGTACTTTCTACAGCATAGGTTTTTCCGGTTTTTTTGTCGTACTGTTTGATGATGGAAGTCATTTTTTGAGGGGTGGTTTTGTTTGTAGATATATTGGTCATCCATAGATAAAAACATATCTTTAACTATGAATGGGCGCGAGGAGTTGGCACTTGAATCTGGGGTTTTTTTGGAAAAGAGGGAGGATTTGGCGGGGAGGGGTGTAATCTAGGTTAAGAGAAGCGGGGGATTAGGTTATAATAGGTAAAGTTAAAGCCCTTCATCAATAAAAGATATAATGACAAATGTCTTTCACACCAAAAGTATCTGTTATCATTCCAGTATTCAATGTTGATTTATACCTTAGACAATGTCTTTCTAGTATTTGCAATCAAACCTTAAAAGAAATTGAAATAATTTGTGTTGATGATGGATCTACTGATAATTCACTAAATATATTGAAACAATACCAAACAAATGATCCACGAATAATTCTTCTTCACCAGGCAAACAAAGGGGGTGGGGCTGCTCGTAATCTTGGGCTTAGGCATGCCACAGGAGACTATCTTGTATTCTTGGATTCGGATGATTTTTTTGAGTTGGCATTTCTTGAAAAAATGTATGCCCGAGCAATAGAGACCGGATCTGATTTGATGGTTTGTCAATATAGGAATTATCACACTGTCACACATCAAGTCTCAGTTCCACTGGGCATTTCCTCATATAATCTTCCATGTCTGGAGAAATTCTCTTATACTGATATTTCCAAATCCATATTTATGAATTTTAGTTTATTCCCTTGGAATAAATTATATTCTCGGAGTATGATTGAGAAAAATAATTTAAAATTTCAAGAAATACACCACCATAATGACAATTATTTCAGTGCCATGTCTATTGTTTCTGCAAATCGAATCTCTATAATATTAGAACCATTTATATATTATCGACGAGGAATGAAGACCAATACGCAATCTCGAAACTTTGAACATCCATATGATTTTTCACTTGCAATTACTGCAATTTGTCAATCATTAAAGGCATATAATATTTATGCTAGAGTCGAGCCAAGTTTTCTAGAATACGTTTTATTCACCTGTGCAGTTCAAGAAAAAAAGTTGCGAGGTTACCCATTACATAAGGAGGTTTGGAATTACATACTTAATACGTTATTCTCTGAATATAATATCACAAATCTTCCATCGTCATATTTTTATAATAAAAAAGGATATTGGGATTTTTTAAAAATCAGAGATCTTTCCTATCCTAGCCTCATAAATCAAACATTAGGTGTAATTACACGTTTTATTATTTCTCATCCACTTCACTATTTAAGATATATATTCTATCTCTTCATCATTGGAATTAGGACAATACGTCATGATGGTTTTGTTACAACGATACAGCATGCTCAGGTTTTTGTTAGGTCACTCAAAATATAGGGCTAAAACTCAATTTATGGGCAACACCATGACATAGGGTTGACGTGAAAGACATAAACGGCAACTAAATCTTTACGTGTTTCACGTTAGTACAAATATTTACCCTAGTGCCCTTCTGTGAATTCAATATGATGGATGCGACCTACCCATAGTATCCCACACACCAACTCAAGGGACAAAAAATAAATCCCATCATCTCGATGGCTTCCATCAGAACTGCATGATTTTACATTTCAATCGATCCTGCCCCCTCTTGCCCACTCAATCATAAAACCGTTTGATTTTATTTCCGGATGAACAATAATGTCAGCCACGCTAACCCAAACCTACCCAAAGGACCAGCTCCACGCCATAACCTCTATACACCCCAAATTCCAACATAATATCCATCCATGATCCAATACATCGTATACAAAAAAGGAGACGAATAAATGAAACAAGTCCGCAAAGCCGTCATCCCTGCAGCAGGCTGGGGCACGCGCTTCTTCCCGATCACCAAAGCGATGCCCAAAGAAATGGTCCCGGTCGTAGACAAACCGGTCATCCAGTATGTCGTCGAAGAAGCGGTCGCCTCAGGGTGCGATGACATCCTCATCATCACCGGAAAAAACAAACGGGCTATAGAAGATCACTTTGACAACGCACCCGAGTTGAATGCGCATCTGAAAAACAGCGGGGATCTGGAACTGCTTGCCGAAAGTGAAAAACTCGCTGATCTTGCCGACATCCACTTCATCCGACAGAAAGAACAGAAGGGCCTTGGAGATGCCATTCTCTGTGCCAAACAGCATGTCGGTGACGAGCCATTCACTGTTCTTCTGGGCGATACGATCTGCATCCCGGATGCCGGGGCAAAGCCATGCACTGCGCAGCTGATCGATGTGTATGACAAATATCATCTTCCCGTCATCGGCGTCGAAACGGTTCCCGAACATAAGATCAAGGACTACGGGATCATCGACGGCGTGCTTCTCGAAGATAGACTCTATCAAATCAATGACATCATAGAAAAACCAACACCGGAGGAGGCGCCGTCGAATGTCGGAGCAATGGGCAGATACCTGCTGACCCCGGATATCTTTGCTATTCTTGAGGATACAAAACCTGGGAGAAAAGGAGAGATCCAGCTGACCGATGCACTGAGGCGTTATGATGCATCACTTGGGTATGTTTCTAAAAGTACGAGATATGATATCGGCGATATCCCCGGATGGATGGTTTCAAATCTCCAGCTTCTCCTGAAACATCCGATATATGGCGATCTGATCCGCGATGCGCTGAAAAAGATCTGAACCGTTGACGCTGCTCTTGGATTGTATCAATCCATTTTTATTTTTTATAAATCAACCACGATTGCAGGGGTTATAGCATCCTTTTTTGGGTGTGCTTTTCGATTTGGTCTATTGGATTCTTTGGATGTTACAATTCATCACACGAAATTCACGAAAATTTACACGAAAACACGAAAAACAGAGAGATCGATTGTTAGTTGATTGTGTATAGAACCCTCCCCCGCCCCCCACACGAAACCCTCGAATTCGCAAACCTTTGGTTTGCTCGGCTGAGATCGCCGGCTTCGCCGTCGATCCGCCAACAAAATGCACGAAAAGGGGGACAGGGGCGGATGAAAAAAAATTCTCTTTTCAAAAAAGGTGAGTGTATTGGAGTTTGTTTCACTCAAAATAATACGGCGGTTCCTCTTCCTCGACAGTAGAAAGTGATGCTCCTTTTCGGACGATCCTTTGCACGTACACTTTCGGGTAGGTACCAAAATTCACTAAGATTCCCAGATCGTATCCTCCGAGATTGAGATAGTTTATCACCTGTTTCTGTTCTTCCTCTGTGGTATTCAGTCGGGACTTCAGTTCAACAACGATTTGATTATAACAAACAAAATCCGGGGTATAATATCCGATCTCCTGACCTTTGTACACTGCAGGGATACGTTTCTGCGGGACAAAGGGGATGTTTCTCAGAGTAAATTCATGCTCCAGAGCTTTCTGATAAAATGATTCGATGAACGTGTTTCCAAGAGTTTTGTACACTTCAAAAATAGCACCGAAGATTGCATAGGATTCGTCTTTGTAATAGAGCATTATCTTTTATTTTATCAGCCCATCCTAATAAAAATCACCCCGTTCAAGTAAATTAATTGGTCAACACGCAAAGTTTTCCTCTACCCCTGTCCCCCTTTTCGTGCATTTTGTTGGCGGATCGACGGCGAAGCCGGCGATCTCAGCCGAGCAAACCGAAGGTTTGCGAATTTGTGAGTTTCGCGTGGGGGACGGGGGAGGGTACTATACGTGTCCAGCCCAACTGATTTATTTCTTTTCGTGTTTTTGTGATTATTTTCGTGGATTTCGTGTGATGAATGCGCGCAATCAATAAAAATCCCTTACACGAACTCGAAGTGCTTCCAAAAAGGAGTAATATGAATCCTACCGTCCATGAAGATTCTGCTGTAGATGAGCCTCCCGGACTGCTCATATAAGCCTCAATAATAAGGATGTTTCCACCGTGTCGGGATCCGTTAAGGAGATTTGCTTCGCTGTGATCCGGCAAAAATCCCATACTCTATAACTTTGTAACTGAAATACTATAGGTATGAAAATCACTGTCGCAGGAGTAGGATATGTCGGACTTTCCCTCGCTGTGCTTCTTGCACAGAATCATAGTGTCACTGCAGTGACCACTACACAGAAGAAAGCCGACTTAATCAACGCGAAAAAATCCCCGATCACCGATCACGAGATCGAAGAGTACCTCGCGCATAAACCTCTGGATCTCACCGTCACGACTGACAAGGAAGCGGCCTACCGGGATGCCGAGTTCATCGTGATCGCCACCCCGACCAATTACGAAACAGCCACCCATCACTTTGATACTTCGGCCGTCGAAGACGTCATCGAAATCGCCAAGCGCGTGAACCCGGATGCCATACTCATCATCAAATCGACCGTTCCTGTTGGCTATACAAAAGCAGTCAGCGAAAAATACGGGCTCGATACCATCATCTTCTCCCCGGAGTTTCTGCGCGAAGGAAAAGCACTCTATGATAACCTGTATCCAAGCCGCATCATCGTGGGCGCACCAACTGATAATCCCGCACTCCGGACAGCTGCAGAGCGGTTTGCCGCCCTCCTCAAGGAAGGCGCGATCCAAAAAGACATCCCTGTCCTCATCACCGACCCGACGGAAGCAGAAGCAATCAAACTCTTCGCAAACACCTACCTTGCTCTGCGCGTGAGCTTCTTCAATGAACTCGACACCTATGCGGAAGCGAAGGGCCTCGACACCAAGCAGATCATCGACGGTGTATGCCTCGATCCGCGTATCGGCGGTCATTACAACAATCCGTCATTCGGATATGGAGGGTACTGCCTGCCGAAGGACACGAAGCAGCTTCTGGCAAACTTCACCGGGGTTCCAAACAAAGTTGTGCGCGCTATCGTTGAGTCCAACGAGACACGGATGGATGTTATCGCAGACCGCGTTCTGGAAAAAGCCGGCGGTCTTCCGTGCACCGTCGGCGTGTACAGGCTCACCATGAAGTCAGGATCGGATAACTTCCGTGCGTCGAGCATCCAGGGGGTCATGCAGCGTCTGCAGGCTCTGGGAGCAGATATCATCGTCTATGAGCCGACACTGACGGAGGATATGTTTGGTTCCTGGCGCGTGGTGCACTCACTCAATCAGTTCAAAAAGGATGCTGCGGTGATCGTGGCAAACAGATTTGATCCGGAGCTTGAGGATGCGATGGATATGGTGTATACAAGGGATCTATACTTCAGGGATTGAGATAGGGGGATGGTGGCAGAAGATCCGCTCTTCTGTCATGGCACTCCATAATAATTGTGTGGTCACATAGATGATGGTGGATAATAAAAAAAGGATTGTGTGGGTATTATATATCTCAATCAAGTGATGGAGCATGAACATAATGGCTATTCAGTTCAGTTATGAAAACGATGCAAAAAGCGAATAATGAGATTAGATAAGATTTTCTCATTATAGATACAGATATAAAAATCAAGGCTGGATGATCAATGCAGACGACAGAGACGAAATCCCAATCACTATTACTCATACTCCACTCAATCCTGAGGTTCATCCCGCATATCCTTTTAGTATCTTCCATTTTCATTTATATTGTTTTTGGGATTCTTGGAAGATCGGATGTGATGATAAAGGCGTCACCTGTTCTTATCCCATTGATTATCACTTCTCTCTTACTCATCATCTGGAAAAAACCATTTCAGCTATGTGACGAATCTAAATGGGTACTTAATCTCTCTCAAAAAACATTACTGAAACTCTTTTTGATTGCTTTATCGCTTCAGATCATCTGGTTAGTCATAGGAAACGGCGGATTGCTTCAGTTGATCCTGTTGTTGGTGATTTATTGTATAATTATTCTTCAGATGTTAAGTGATAAATTCAGCAGCTGGGTAATCATTACAGAACTGATCATTGCCACATCCTTGTTAATTCTCCCGCAATTACTGGTCTCAGGATACTATTATGGAGATACTGATCTTCTGGCGCATGCTAATTTAGCTTCGGCGATCACCTTCTCATCGCATCTGCTGCCAGCTGATATAGCTGGTCAGTACACTGCATTTTTCTTATATCATGTGCTAATTTCAGTATCTTCACTGTTTACATCTCTTGCGGTCAATGTCTCATTATATATAGTTTCAACAATCCCGGTTATCTGTACAATTCCTGTTGTATATCTCTTGGCCCGCATATTTACCAAATCAGAACGTGCCTCGGTATTTGCAGCATTTTTCTATTCATTGACTCCAATGTATCTCTCTGCCCTCCTAATACCTGCGCCGCGTGTGATGGCAACTGCGGCGTTTTTCATCATCCTCTATCTATTGTTCAGGAACTGGGGTGCGCATAAATTTGCTCCACTGATTCTGGCTGTTTGCATTACTTTATACATGACAATGGTACACCATGCTCAGTTGCCCCTGTTTTTTGTAGTAATGGCATTTTTGTGTTTTGGTTCATTCCTGTACTTCAGAAAAATTATTGCCGGCAATTATGGCGTGCTAATTATCTTTATCTCCATTCCAACATTGTATTTGATTTATAATTATCTGACAAATATTGTGTCAATTATAGAGATAAGACTGCTTGATCAGATTGATTCCGGTACTGTTTCATCAGTTATTATCTCAGAGGTCGGTGTTGTTGATCTACACAGTCTTTTGATTCTCATTTCTTCATCGGTATTAGTTATCCTGATCCTGATGGGATTGTATATGCTTCTCACACGGATTTCCTTCAGAAATAGAATGATGATATTAGCCCCGCTGATTCTTGTTATCTTTATATTTTTTGTTCCGGGGGTTATTGATATTTTTCCAACAGTAACTCAGGCATTTCAACTATATCGATTCCGGCTTATACTGATTGCACCCTTTGCCATAATCATGGGTTTTGGCTGTATAACTTTGCTTAATTTCATTGCAGAACATACGTCAAGAACAAAAATCGTCACGTCGGTAGTTGCTGTATTGTGTATAATTTTGGTTATTTCATCAGCATTTCTTGGTTATTCTCGTGACAATGAGATATTTTATGAAATTGATGGGTTGACGCCAATTGAAAATTATTTTGAAGAGAGCGATGTGGCGTTGTTTCAAAATATTGCATTATTTATCCCAAGTGGCACCTTGATCCACACTAATCGTGAATATCCGCGTTATTACTTCAGCAATGCAGGCATTCAGAAATATGGGCAGAGTTATTATCGATTTAATAGTATGCTTCCGACCTTTACAGAGAGGGATCCAGAGATAAGTTCTATGCATTATGTTCTATTCCCAAAATCGCGATATGATAGAATCGGATTAAAAATATATAACACAAAAGGTGCATTTGTGGAATCTACATATGAAAAGATAACCGCATCACCAGAGACGACGGCATTATTTGAGAACAATATGAGGTATTACAAACTCTTCTATGACAATGGTGATAGCCAAATATATAACTACTGATAACTTGTCACACTCATTTTAGAGAATGATCCTTAATCATATGAGATAGATTGGCACAATATATAACTTATTACTTCTAATCTAATAATCGTAAGTAGACATGGAGTTAATGAATAATAAGATTCAAATAATACATATTTTTTCTAAATCGATTTTCCTAAGATATTATATGGATTTTTTATCAAAAAATCATGATAATTCTGAACATAAACATATAATAATAACCACAACTAATGATTTGCACTCAAACACTGTGGTATATCCCAATACTTTCAATAAAAATGATATTGTAGAAATAGCTCCTCTCAACCACCTATCAATGGGGAGTATAATAAATTTCTTACATATTTGGCAATTGCTACGTAAATCTGATTTAGTAATTTGTCATTCATTATCCTATTATTCAATCCTATCATTCTTAATCAATCCCTTATTACTTTCAAAAACCGTGTGGGTTATCTGGGGTTATGATCTTTATGATTATCGTACAAAAAATACCTTATCCTATATGGGTAAAGTATTCTTTGCACTTAAAAAAAGTATTGTTCGGCACATCCCCTATGTAGTTGCCCGCACTCCTGATTTTAAACTCCTTCAAAAATGGTATGGTTCAAAAGCAGAGCATTTGATTGTAGAACCCTTATACTCAGCGGGAGAATTTGAGATAGCACCTTTACACATAAGGGAGAATACAACATCTCCCCTCAAAATCACCCTTGGAAATTCAGCAACAGAAACAAACCGGCATATGGCAGCATTGGATTTATTAAGTAAATATAAAAATGAGAATCTTCAGATTTACATCCCGCTATCATATGGAAATCCAGAATATGCTAAAACTGTAGTGACCAAAGCAAAAGAGATCTTTGGAGATAAAGTGGTTGTTTTGGATCAATTTATGCCGCCGGAGGAGTACAACGAACATCTCTCTGAAATGGATATTGGGATTTTTAACCATAACCGTCAACAAGCCCTTGGAAATATCGCATATTTATTAGCGAGTGGGGCTAAGATTTACCTTAATAATGATAGTCCTCTCTGGGAGATTTATGATGAAATGAAATTCCATATTCACTCTATAAATACGATTCAAGAGATGAGTTATAATGACTTCTCATACTTAGATAAAGAAGAACTTGCTGAGAACTCAATGATGGCAAAAAAAATCTATAGTGAGAAACATGGTGTTGAATGTTGGACGAGAGTGTTTAATCTGGCAAAATAACAAGTAGATTTTGAAATAGTATAATCTCTAAAGAAGCCAAATATATTTATAATCATGCCTCCCATCCTCGTAACCCGCCCCACGCTCCCCCCCTTCGAGGAGTACACCGCTCTCATAAGTAAAATCTGGGAAAACCGCTGGCTCACCAATTCCGGCCCCCTCCACCAGCAGCTCGCCGGTGAGCTAAAGAAGTACCTCAACATCAGCAACATCTCCCTCTTCACCAATGGTCATTCTGCTCTTGAAGTTGCGGTTCACTGTACGCATCTCCCAAAAGGAAGCGAAGTCATAACCACTCCGTATACATTTGCCTCAACGACCCACGCGATCGTTCGAAATGGATGCAAACCGGTTTTCTGTGATATCTCCTATGATGATTACAACATAGACACCACAAAAATCGAGGAACTCATAACCGATAACACCTCTGCTATTCTGCCGGTTCATGTATATGGGACACCTTGCCATGTCGATGAGATCACCCGTATCGCAAAGAAGCATGATCTGAAAGTGATCTATGATGCAGCCCATGCATTTGGGGTTGAGATCGCTGGCCGCTCAGTATCCTCTTTTGGAGATGCAACGATGCTTTCTTTCCACGCAACAAAGGTCTTCAACACGATAGAGGGGGGCGCAGTCATTTCTCCGGATAAGCGCATAACAGATGCTGCAGACCAGTTTAAGAATTTTGGGATGGAAGGAAACGATGATTATATTGATGTGGGAACTAATGCAAAGATGAGTGAGTTTCAGGCAGCAATGGGTGTGGCAAATCTGAAATACGTTGATCAGAATATCGGCATTCGTAAAATATTGTGTGACAGATACACTGAACTGCTGCAGGGTGTTGAGGGTGTCAGAGTACTTGCACGTCCAAAGAATGTAAAATCGAATTATGCCTATTATCCTATTCTTATTGAAGAGGAGTATGAGTTGACACGTGATCAGGTGTGTGATAAGCTTGCAGAAAATGAAATTTATGCACGAAAATACTTTTACCCGATAGTTACTGAATACTCCTGCTATAAAGGAAAGTCTGGGTTTCCAAATGATTCAGTTGCAAAAGATGTTAGTATGAAAGTGATCTGTTTGCCGCTGTATGATACGATGGATGTTAGTATTGTTGATAAGATAAGCGCATTACTGGCACATTAAGTGAGTATGATGTCTAATTTTTATTCACAGAATGAATTAAATGAATTGGGATTGGAATTATTTGGTTCCAACGTCATGATTAGTAAAAAATCATCAATTTATTCTCCAGAATTAATTCAGATTGGCAATAATGTTAGAATAGATGATTTTTGTATCCTTAGTGGTCATATTCAGATACACGATAATATCCATATATCTGCCTATACCGCATTATATGGTAAATTTGGGATTGAGTTATGTGATTTCACCACCGTATCCGGGAGAAATATTATCTATTCTGCTACCGACGATTATTCTGGCTCATGTATGACAAATCCCATGGTTCCAGAAGAATATACTCATGTTACTGGAGGAAAGGTTACTCTGAAAAAGCATTCAATAATTGGTGCTGGTTGTATTGTTCTTCCAAATATAACGCTTGAAGAAGGAACCGCAATAGGGGCAATGAGTTTAGTTAATAGGTCAACAGATCCATGGGGTATATATGTTGGAATTCCTATTCGTAAAATCAAGGATAGAAAACAAAATCTCCTTTATTTAGAAAACGATTATTATACAACTAAACTGAGGAAACAATGAAAGGCATCATTCTCGCAGGCGGACACGGCACCCGCCTTTACCCGATCACCATCGCCGTATCAAAACAGCTGCTCCCCATCTACGACAAGCCGATGGTGTATTATCCGTTGTCCACTCTCCTCCTTGCAGGTATCAGAGAGATACTCATCATCTCGACACCTGAAGACATCGAGTCCTACAAACTGCTGTTGGGCGACGGCTCAAAGATCGGCGTATCCTTCACCTATAAGATCCAGGGTGCACCCAACGGCCTTGCGGAAGCCTTCATTTTGGGCGAAGAATTTATCGGCGATGCCAGCGTCTGTCTGATCCTCGGCGACAATGTTTTCTACGGTCAGGGATTTACTACAATTCTCGAAACAGCCAAAAAGAATACGTCCGGAGCAACGATATTCGGCTATCCGGTTTCGAATCCCTCAGAGTTCGGTGTTGTCGAATATGATGCATCCGGAAAAGTCATCTCCATCGAGGAAAAACCGGCGAAACCAAGATCCAAATATGCCGTTCCCGGTCTTTACTTCTATGACAATGATGTTGTGGAGATCGCAAAAAATGTCAAACCATCTGCGCGCGGTGAGATCGAGATAACATCAGTCAATAATGAATACCTGCGCCGGGGGCGCCTCCATGTTGCCATTATGGGGCGCGGTATGGCATGGCTCGATACAGGAACCCCGAAAAACATGTTGCTTGCAGGTAAATATGTTGAGATCGTCCAGGAGCGGCAGGGATACTACATCTCCTGTATCGAAGAGATCGCATGGCGCCGTGGCTTCATCAATGATGCCCAGCTGCAAAGACTTGGTGAAGAGCAGAAGCAGACTGCATACGGCCAGTACATCCTTTCGCTCTTAGAGGACAAACAGAAGGGATTTTTATGAAAACATATCTCGTTACCGGAGGTTGCGGTTTCATCGGAGCAAATTTCATCCATTACATGTTTGAGAAGTACGGGGATTCGATCCGCATCATCAATCTGGATAAACTCACCTATGCAGGCAATCCTGAAAACCTCAGAGATATCGAATATCTGCGCAATTATGTTTTTGTCAAAGGTGATATCTGTGACAAACACTTAGTCAATGACCTTTTCCAACAATACGAAATATATTACGTGGTCCATTTCGCTGCGGAAAGTCATGTCGATCGTTCGATCGAATCAGCGGATGAGTTCGTGAGATCTAATGTCCTAGGAACGCTCACACTGATCGATGCGGCAAAACGTGCCTGGGAAGCAGGCGAAACCTATCGTGAAGGTGTCAAATATCTCCAGGTCTCGACCGATGAAGTCTACGGCTCACTTGGCGAAACAGGATACTTCACTGAGGTTACACCACTCGATCCGCACTCTCCTTATTCCGCATCCAAGGCATCGGCTGATCTGATGGTCAAATCCTACATCGACACCCACAGGTTCCCGGCAAATATCACCCGGTGTTCCAACAACTATGGGCCATATCAGTATCCGGAGAAACTGATCCCTCTTCTTATCACGAACTGTCTGGAAAAGAAGCCGCTCCCCGTCTACGGTGACGGGATGAACATTCGTGACTGGCTCTATGTTGAGGATCACTGTCGTGCGATCGATATGGTTCTGCATAACGCTCCTTCAGGAGAGATCTATAACATCGGCGGTCATAATGAGAAGACCAATATCGATATTGTAAAGTTGGTTATCGGCTATCTGCATGATACCTACGATTCAGGGATCGATGAGTCTCTCATCACCTATGTTACTGACAGAAAGGGGCATGACCGGAGGTATGCGATCGATGCTGATAAAATCGGTCATGACCTTGGTTGGGAGCCTGAAACTATGTTTGCTGAGGGTATTGTGAAGACGATAAGGTGGTATCTTGATAATCGGAAATGGCTTGACGACCTGAAAAATACAAACATCTGATAAAAACACATATCACAAGAGCAATCACCCATATATAATATAGACAATACATCAGACCAAATAACAAAGATACATATCCCATGGCAGAATCCAACTTCAAAACAACCGTACTCTCCTCCCTCCTCTGGAAAGGAATGCAGACGGGAGCGGTCTACGGAATACAACTGATAGTCCAGATTCTCCTGGCACGCTTACTGCTCCCGTCTGATTACGGTATCATCGCATTGATCATCGTATTCATCACCATTTCGCAGTGCTTCGTAAACAGCGGACTAAACACTGCATTGATCCAGAAAAAAGAAATAGACGATACCGATACATCATCCGTTTTCTACATAAGCCTGCTGATCGCTGCTGTGTTCTATACGATACTCTTTCTCACAGCCCCTGCCATATCTGCATTCTACAACGAACCCCTCATAATTCCGGTCCTGCGGGTACTTGGACTTACCTTATTCTTCGGAGCAATCAACTCAATACAAAATGCGGTAATAGCACGAAACTTTCAATTCAAAAAACTCTTTGGGTGCAGTTTACTCTCAACATCCGCATCTGGAGTAATCGGGATCTCAATGGCATTCCTCGGCTACGGTGTTTGGGCACTGGCAGGTCAGCAGCTCTCAGCCATCATCGCGAGCTGCATCGTAATGGGATTTGTTGTAAAGTGGAGACCAAAACTCCTCTTTTCAATAAAAAAAGTCAAAGGACTTTTTTCATTCGGGTGGAAACTTTTAGTTTCCGGCATGATTGATATCGTGTACAACAACCTGAGTGTATTAATTGTAGGAAAAGCATTCTCAACAACAATGCTTGGCTATTACTCAAAAGGGAATGAATATCCGAACTACATTGCAAACGGACTCAACGGTACCATTCAGGCAGTAATGCTTCCTGCATATGCAAAACATCAGGATGACAAATACACCGTCAAACAAATAATGCGGAGAGCATTAAAAACAAGCTCATTTGTCGTCTTCCCTGCAATGGCTATGCTAGCTGCAGCAGCCGAACCTTTGGTAACACTTCTCTTAACAGATAAGTGGCTGATGTGCGTTCCATTCCTTCAGATATTCTGCTGCGTCTATGCATTGTGGCCCATCCACACAGTAAATCTCCAGGCAATAAACGGCATTGGCAGAAGCGATGTGTTCCTGAAATTGGAAATCGTCAAAAAAATCATAGGCGTCACTATCCTTATAATTACTATTCCGATCGGAATCTATGCAATAGCAATTGGCATGATCTTTACAGGAGTTATAGGAACATTCATCAATGCATACCCGAATAAAAAACTGCTGGACTACAGTTTTCTTCAGCAGTGGAAAGACCTGATGCCGGCACTGCTTATATCGTTGATTATGGCAGGAGTCGTTTACAGCGTCCTCTTCCTCGAATTGTCAGATATAATGTCGCTGCTGATTCAGATTCCGCTGGGCATTCTTGTGTATTTCGGACTTGCAAGATTGTTTAAACTGGAGAGTTTCACCTACATTACAGACACGTTAAAAGAATATCTTCCGAAGAAAAATAAGAGCAACTGAATCTCAAAGATCCACGCCGCGATCCCTCCTCCTCCTTCTCTGACGAAAAGCCCGCCTCTTCTTCCGGCACGCGCTCGGATAACGGGGGCTTGGGCGAGTGCTATTATAGATGAGCAGCTTTGGGTGGTTGCAAGGGCGAATTGCAGCCGCGGACCCACGGGAAGCAGGCCGGGGTTGAGGCAAAGAGGATGATCCACTGCGGGCCCGCAGCGCCCCAGTTTAGAGAAAAGGGATTGGGAGATGTGATTCACTCCTGATGAACTACCTGGAAACATATAGGGGCCTCGGCAAATAGGATACTCCACCGCGGGACGCTCCGCGCCGAAGTCGCGTCCCCGCACCCCAAAAAATAGACGAGAGATTCTCTCTCATTCTCTAAAAGCAAAAAAAAACCTTCATTGCTCCGCCCCTGTCCCCCCTTTGGTGATTTTCGTTGAATTTTGTGGGTTTTGGTGTTGGGGGACGGGGGAGGGTACGATATGGATCAACACCCAATTGAATTTTCTTTTTTTTCGTGTTTTTGTGATTATTTTCGTGAATTTTGTGTGATGATGTTTACATCCGAAGAATCCAGTACACGAAACCAAAGTACATCCAAAAAATCCCACTTGAACAAATTCAATCCTGTTCCCCAGGGTGGGGGGGCGATAAACGAAGGAGGGTGTATGAGAAGGCTCGCCCTTGGCTTCCATAAGGGTAAGCGGATGCTGCGCCCCCTGGTTCGCCTAAGGGGAGGAAAATAGGGGGCGCAATACGACCGCGGATGTACACGGAGGCTTCGCCCCTCGGGAGCAAAAGCGGCAAATAGGATATTCCCACCGCGGGCCGACTCGCAAGGCAAAGCCTTGCTCAGCTAAGATCGCCGGCTATGCCGTCGATCCGCCTCCGCGCCGGATCGCAAGTCCCTTTCGCTTCGCTCCATGCCATGTCAAGAAAAGAAATTGGGAAATGTGATTCGCTCCTGACGAACTACTTTGAAACGTATATGGGCCCCAGAAATAGGATACTCCACCGCGGGCCGCTCCGCGCCGGAGTCGCGGCCCCGCACCCCGGTTCAGAAAAGAAAATGGGATATTTGAGATGTATTTTGAAAGGGAAGTAATTTGGGAGTGTGGACGCAAGAGAAACAATCAACAATACATTTTCCATAATTCACACTTTGATACTTCCCATTCCTCCACCCCTGTCCCCCTTTTGGTGATTTTCGTTGAATTTTGTGGGTTTTGGTGTTGGGGGACGGGGGAGGGTACGATATGGATCAACACCCAACTGAATTTTCTTTTTTTCGTGTTTTTGTGATTATTTTCGTGAATTTTGTGTGATGATGTTTACATCCGAAGAATCCAGTACACGAAACCAAAGTACATCCAAAAAATCCCACTTGAACAAATTCGATCCTGTTCTCCAGGGTGGGGGGCGATAAACGAAGGAGGGTGTATGAGAAGGCTCGCCCCTTCTCCGCAGCACACCCGAAGAAAATAGGGGGCGCAATACGACAGCGGGTGTATGAGAAGGCTTCGCCCCTTCAGGGTTCGCAAATCTAAGATTTGCTCTCCGACTCGGGTCTTCGACCCTCGCTTGCTCGCCTAAGGGGGGAAGGTGGGCGGTACATGATCACAGATTCACGAGGAAGCTGCGCCCCTTAATTCGTCTACGTGTAGGAGATGGTGGGCGCAATACGACCGCGGGTGTATGCGGATGCTGCGCCCCCTGGTTCGTCTACGTGTAGGAGATGATGGGCGGGATACGACGGAGGGTGTATGAGAAGGCTTCGCCCCCTGGCTCGCGTTAGGGGTGAGGATAACGCCCCCTTTTCCGCAGTACACCCGTTCGCAAGTCTATCGACTTGATCGCAAACATTCTGTTTGCTCAGCTAAGATCGCCGGCTGCGCCGTCGATCCGCCTCAGCTAAGGTTGTCCGCTTTCAGCGTCCAACCCACTCGCAAACCTTCGGTTTGCTCGGCTGAGGGACCTAAAGGTCCCCGCCTCGGCTGAGGCCGCCCCTAAAGGGACGGCCCGCCCCCGCGCTCCTCCTTCCGGCACGAAATAACACCCAAAAAAACACACCTCTCAAAAAACCAAAAACCCTATATACGATAACAAAAATTTTACCATCCATAACCCCCTCCCCTCCCAATGACCACCGCCTTACTGCAAAAACCCGGGGCACTATCGCACCGCGCGGTCAGGGGTTTATATAATTCAACAGCATAACTCAACAACAAAACAGACAAATGATCGAGAAATACACATAATACGTCAAAAACAACCATTAAATACTTCAAAAACACACCAATTATTAACAACATCAGGCAAGTGAAAAACAGCCTGGACTAGCCCGAGCACGAGTCCTATTGGACGGCGAGTTGCTAGGAGCATGGGATCCCGCATTACCTTACTATCCCCTCTGCCACGGGTGAACCCTCAAGCCTTTTTCATCAGCCCGGTGAACACCAGGCATGGGAATCGTGCCGGTCAACGGAAAAATCCCGGAAGAGGACGCTTTAGCTCCTCTCCCGGGTCAGCAGGAAAAGGTATGCCGCTGGGTCAACCGGCATGCATCGACGTAGAACAGCCATGCCGATCAAAAGGCAAGGAATTCTAATGACTGAAAAAAGTAATGAAAAAATGGAAGAGTCAGGCTCCAACCTGAACTCAAGTCCGCATACGAAGATCTGTCTCAAAATGAGCCAGGTCATCATGGAAACGCCCGTCGAATACAACGGCCGGATCTCAACCAGGATCCCGATGAAAAACAAGGAATGGTTCTACCGCCATGCAAAAAAGGAAGGCATCAAACCGTCCGAACTCCAGCGCCGCATCGTTATTAAGGAAATGAACAAATGGCGCGAAGAGGAACTTGAGGAAGAGCGCCGGAAACGGGAAAGAAAGTGAAGGCCGGGAAACCGGCCCCCCTCCACTTTGGGTTTGTGCTCCGGTGACCTGAAAGTGGAGGTATCGAATATCTATTACCCATCTCATGTGTCCACTCTAAACTAAACCCCCTCTAAACCCACCAAACCAACGCTTTTTTTTAATCTCCCATTCTCACTCCCTGCTCGGTCTTCATTCTCATGGCAATCACTCATTTCAGATATGGTATGTTCTGCTGCAGATGAAGATGAACTACCTGGAATCGTGTAGGGGTCTCGAAAATAGAGATACTCTACCGCGTCGGGCTCGCAAATCAGAGATTTGGTCGCAAACATTCTGTTTGCTCGGCTGAGGGACCTAAAGGTCCCCGCCTCCGCTAAGATCACCGGCTGCGCCGTCGATCCGCCTCCGCTGAGGCCGCCCCTTCGGGTCAGCCCGCAGTCGCAAATCAGAGATTTGCTTGGCTAAGGGCGAGCCTATCGGCTCGCCCCGCCACCGCGCGGTCAGGTATTTATATTGCGTTAAATCATAGATTGATTATATGTTCGGAGATACCCGGACAGGAGGTCAGATATGATGAATGATATTCCCAAAACACTTCTGGAACAACCAAAGCCGCTCTTTTTCAAAAAAAATGTATATTCAGGCAGACTCTATACAAATGGGAAAGAAAATCGGAAAAACCAGCTTGAGCTGATGAAGGAAGGTGAGATAATAGAAGAGAGGCTCCTGCGCTCCTGGGGCCTGCTCGATGAAGTGACCTATCTGAAAGCGTTGGTCAGGGTTCTTGAGGGAGATCTCGCAAAAACAGAGAAGAGGCTGACAGGTTTTCTTTCGGAGCTTGGGGCGGATGTATGAGCGGAAAGGGTCTCGCCCCTGCCGAGGAGCTATCTGAGTTTCTGCTGTATAATACGGACGGGGGGAATACGCGTGTTCAGGTTCGACTGTATGAGGGGTCGGTGTGGCTATCTCAGCGTTTGATTGCTGATTTGTATGATAGGTCGCCAAAGACGGTGAGTGAACATATCGCGAATATTTTCGAGGAGGGTGAGCTTGAGCCGGAGAGAGTCACCCGGGTTTTTGATGTGGAGCAGGATGAGGGCGGTCGGTCGGTCGTCCGTTCGATCGTCTGCTATAATCTGGAGATGATTTTGGCGGTAGGATATCGTGCGAGGTCTGCCCGCGGGACGCAGTTTAGGAAGTGGGCAACGAAGCTTTTGCAGGAGTATGTGGTGAAAGGGTTCGTTCTTGATGATGAGCGTTTGAAGGAGCCGGCAGGGTTTGGTCAGGATTATTTCGATGAGCTGCTTGAGCGGATTCGTGCGATTCGTGCGTCAGAGAAGCGGTTGTATCTGAAGGTTCGGGATATTTACGCGCTGAGTGTGGATTATGATAAGAATCATCCTGCTGCGAAGAAGTTTTTTGCAGCGGTGCAGAATAAGATCCATTTTGCGGTTCACGGTCATACGGCGGCGGAGATCATGGTTTTGCGGGCGAATGCCGATCTGCCGCATATGGGGCTTTCGACATGGAAGGAGAGTCCAAACGGGAAGATTCGTCTGGCTGATGTTTTGACGGCGAAGAATTATCTTTCGAGCGAGGAGATTACGACGATGAATTCACTGGTGAATCAGTTTCTGGAGTATGCGGAGCAGCAGGCACGTTCCAGGAAGGTTATGACGATGCATGACTGGGAGGTGAAGCTGGAGGCGATTCTGCGGCTGAATGATATGAGTATTCTTACGAGTGCCGGGAAGGTTTCGATGGAGCGGGCGAAGAGTAAGGCATCCCGGGAGTTCGAGGTGTTCGAGGCACGGGAGCTGGAGCGGGAAACTGCGCAGGATGAAGATGAGTTGGAAGATGTGCTAAAAAAGCTAGTATATATCCCTAAATCTGATTCCAGCAAAGATAGTGAGTGTAATGAAAATAGATAATCTTTTAAATGAAATCCCAACTGTCCGGTTTAACCGGATAGTTCGAAGTCAGATATTTGGCATGGATGCGGGATTTTTGGCCGGGCGGGAATACCGCGAAATTTTCGTTTGAATCAGTAAAATGGAGAGTATCACATCAGTTTGTTGACGTCAACAATATGATACCCGCGGACAAAATGCCCGAGTCGGAGAGCAAAGCGAAGCATAATGATTCGCGGTGGAATTCTCATGCGTCCGCACGTATGCCGTACATGAAACCGAAGTACATCCAAAAAATCCCGCTTAAACAAATTCGATCCTGTTCACCGGGAAGGGGGGTTCGCAAGTCTGTCGACTTGCTCTCCGACTCGGGTCTACGACCCTCGCTTGTTCTCAAGTCTGTCGACTTGATCGCAAACATTCTGTTTGCTCAGCTAAGATCGCCGGCTGCGCCGTCGATCCGCCTCCGCTGAGGCCGCCCCTTCGGGTCAGCCCGCTCGCAAACCTTCGGTTTGCTCTCCGACTCGGGTCTTCGACCCTCGCTTGGGCGCAATACGACAGCGGACAGATACTAAAAATAATAGATAGGGATGAGGTTTTACTCAATCAATCCCTTAGTTTTCAGATGAACGAGATATTTTTCTTTAGAGAACGTACAATCGATAAACGCCATCAAATCAGCTTTTTTATCAAATTTCATTTGATGCGTCATTTCTGAAAGGAGAGCATCTGAAAGAGCATTTCCGCCTCCATGACTGATATGCGTATGAATATACGGGCTCAACCGACCCCCGGGTGTTTCATATCGGTAATAGATGTGATGACCGCTTCGCTTCTCGCAAAATCCTTTTCGGATTGCAGCACGGGCAAAATCATCTTTTTTTACCGGCATTCAACTCTCGCCGTCCCGCTCATTCAGATAGGAGAGAACCTGATCAAAATCGATGTACTCCTGCAGCTTACTCTTTATCCGGAGTCCGTCATCGGTATGCTTACTATCGGGAAACTCGGTAAAGAAGAGAACATGCCCCTCAACGCACTCCTCCAAACACTCAATTGTCCTCTGATAGGTCGAACCATACCCGTTCAAAGCGAGTTCATCATTTTTAAGACACCACACCGCATTATCGATATCATAGGAAAGTTGGAATTGGATAGGCTTATGTATCGTATATCGACCAAGAGAAGTAAGTTCAACCGACAATGTACCCATACCCCCATACGCAAAGACCAACTCCTCCAATGCCTGAATCGATGACGCCACAACATCTCCATACGTTTGATCCCCTTTCCGAAGAGCAACAATCCGCTGATGAACTTCGGCAGATACCATAACGGATTTTTTTTGTTCAGCATCCATCGTCTGCATGATACAAAATACTAGGGGGTGTAACATAATAGTTTTTCTCCATCAGATACGTGCGATCTCCAAGGCTGATTATTTTAGAATCCATTCGGTAGATTGGATGCTGCTAAATATCCTGCAGAAGAAATACGATTGATATCCCTCCCATTCTCCAAAGCCATAGAACATGAGTGAGTACTGCAAGGCTTTCGAAAAATATTTTGCGGAAACGTCTGAAGGAATATCCAAAATCTATGCATATATGATATTTTGGATCTGATTACGGCTCTATTCAGGTTCCCGTGCTTTTGTATAACGCGAAAGCGGGGATAATAACTCTTACTCCCATCCATTTGCCGAAATTATTTTCATGATGCACTTTTTCAGCGGCTGTATGTCATTTTGCAGAACATTCCAGACAATTTCCCAGTTAATATCAAAATAGCCATGGGTCAGCCGATCCCGCATCCCGGATACGCTCTTCCATGAGATTGCAGGGCATCGTGCTTTTTGTTCATCCGAGAGTTTTTTGCTTGCCTCTCCAATGATCTCGAGCGACTTTTGCACAAAGTGCTGAACTACTTTATCCGTGTCGAGTTTTTCAAAGGTCAGACCTTTTGTGTTCTCTTCCAGAAAGAGTATCTCATCACGAATGTGGAGCATGAACATTTTATCTGTTTTCATATCATTACCACTTCTGCGATGACTTCAGATCGTATATAGGGGCTGAGAGAGCGTTCTGCAATCAGGTCGACTTTCCGTCCGAAGAGATCTTCCAGATAAGCGCCCAGGGAAACCAGATTGGCAAGTGTCGATTCTCCCGGTCTGAAGGTATAGAGTACATCAACGTCCGATTCAGGCCTGTCCTCACCCCGCGAAACTGAGCCGAAGATCCCGATCGTTTCAATTCCAAACCGTTCACGCAGTTCAGGGAGATGTGCTTCCAGTTTTGCGAGGACGTCCTCTTTGATGCTTTCGTATTCAGTCATCTCGTCGATATGTGTTAATTAGTTGTTGGATGTTATGAGTTTATTCCCTGGGTGATATTCGGAGGAGTGTCATCTCTCTAAAATAAAAGGGAGACGGGGGCTTGCGGGAAGTGAAAAATGCCCAGTTTCAGTATGGATATGGATCGTTCGATCTGTGCATTCCTTTCTTCAATCTGCACTCCCTTTTCAAATAGAACGTATGTATTGTGAGAAAGCACACCGCGTAAGTCCCATTAAAAGAATCTGCAGCCACTCATCCTAAAAGACATAATGGAGCGAATAGGTACAAAAATAGTTCATGAATTGTTCAAATTAAGCACATCAGCAGTTTTTTGCGTCATCTTCATTAAAACTGCATCTATTGTATGATAATCTGTGCTGAAGGTCATATTCTCCTGAGATATCGCTGCACAGATTCCCAAAGACGCTCTGGATAGCTGCGGCTTTGTGATACATATCACCCGCGCTGCGTGTGTATCCGCCAAACCTGCAGATCCGCCTGTATCACCGGTGCCCCGCTTTGGGACTGCATCATGTACTGTCATTTTGAGATTTTTATCCGTGATTTCATATATTCTGCGGGATGCTTTACCTCTTCGTATCATATGCTGCACCTCCTGATCTATATGTATTCATTAAGATTCAAACTCACATATATCTTTTGCCTGAACTCTGCAGGAGTTGCACGTAAAAAAATCGTAGTATCTTTCATCTTTGATCAAACACGTTTGTACATAGTTTATTATTTCCATTAAAAGCATGCCATACCTGAGGCAGGCAAAACCTCATTACCATCCACCGACAAAGTACCATATACCTGTATCATGTCCGAATACGCAAGCATCAAAAAGGAGGTACTCACGAAATTAGAGGCAAACCTTCCGGAGATACGCGAGCGTTTCGGCATTGAAACGATCGGGATCTTCGGCTCCGTGAGTCGGGAAGAAGACACGCCCGACTCAGATGTCGATGTATTGTATGCATTCAAAACAGGCGGGGTCCCTCTTCGGGAATTTTTCGCTTTCAAACAATATCTGGAAAATCTGTTTGGAAGAACGGTCGATTTAGTTCCCGTACGATGGCTGGCACCGTCACTTCGCCCCTACATAGAACGCGATATGATACTGTTTGAAGCAAAAAAGGCAGAGGCATGAAATCCGAGTATATCTATCTGGACCACATGCTTCAGCGCTGTGAAAAAATACGAAAAATTACCAGTTCGGTCAAAAAAGAGGCATTCTTTCTGGATGAAGACAAATTGGATCTTGTTGTCCATTCTCTGGAGATCATCGGAGAGGCAACCACCCATATTTCCAAGGAGTTCAAAAAAGAACATGATGAAATACCCTGGCAGGAGATCAAGGATTTTCGAAACGTTATGTTCCATCAGTATTTTCGCATAGATCCTGAGGTAGTTTGGACCGTCGCAAATACAGATATTGAAGATCTCTATGTATTCCTGATCAGGATCCTGAATAGAGATAAGAAGTAAGCTGCCTAAGGGCTAATAACTGTCATTTTCGCGAACATCACTGTTGAATAACCAAAAAAACGCATCCTCGCAGTATTGCTTATTATCTCATCTGTCTGGTTTTGACAGCACGATCAAGCTGCATATGCTGGTGAATACGGCTAATGAGATAGTCGGTTATGATGAAGGACTTCTGCTAAGAGCAAAAATACGCAGTATGGAATTTTATGACCTCATACCAAAAATGATATCAATATTTGGTATGATCCTGATTTTGCAAAATTCACCACAGGATTTCTGGAGGATGAAACGATTCTCTTCAGATCACAAAGACACCCCTGACGCGAAGGCTTCGCCCCACTCGTAAGACAAAGCCGGCATGCCCGTTCACCAAATCCGCACGGCAAATATTTGAGCTGCGTAAAAACCGTTAGACAATCCGCACCCGTATAGATGATCTTACCGCCAGATAGCAGATTGGCCAATATTTACCGTGACATTTACGGTGACATGTATTATTGTTTTATTGTTTTTGCTCTGGCATATTGGAAACAAATAGCGACCCCGGCAAAAGAGGACATCTCCACCGCGGGCCGACTCGCAAGGCAAAGCCTTGCTCCGCTGAGGCCGCCACTACGTGGCAGCCCGCCTCAGCTGAGGAACCTAAAGGTCCCCGCCTCTAAACGGAGAACCAATCGTATCGACCATTCCATGACAGCAAAACCTATTATCTTCCCCTTCCCATTATCAGATACGATCATGCAGGCGATAGATGGCGACAAAAAACGGACACAGATGCCCGTTTACCCAAAAACAAAACAGCGCATCCTCTCTCGTAAACGTGAACATCAGACCTACGACGATGTGCTTAATATTCTCCTGGATACCGTAGAGATTGGAGACAAAGGAGAAGAGTATGGCGTTATATTTCTCCAATCAGTATTCATTGGCGAAGAGATCAAAAAGCTGAAAAAACCCTTGCCGTTAACATTGAATATTGCAGAAAACGGCTATATCCAACTGGCAAATACAGAATACTCGATCCTTGTTTCATCTCCAAACGTCAAAGAGGCTATTGAAGAAGCGCAACTACAGTTTTCTGATGGATTCGAATTATTCAACAACCCTGCTCTGAACCTCTCTCCAGCTGCAAAGGCCCGCGGCGAACGCTTTAAAGATGCCGTGTGGATGTGATCTCATGGCAGTATTGAAGGCAGAGACAGTAAAGAAAGCTATGAAGAGAAAGGGTTTCATCATGGAATCCGGCAGGCAGAAGCATCCGCGATATTACTTTGAGGATAATGGGGAAATTGCCGCTGTAAAAACTCACATGAGTCATAATGATCAGGAACTCACTGATTTCCTTCAGGCACAGATGGCAGCTCAGCTTCACATCTCCAAAGCGGATTTCCTTGAGATGATTTCATGTAAAATTGAGCATGAGGGGATTGCAAATATCTACCGCGAAAAGGGATTGCTTTAATCCCTTAACACATAGTGAATATCCGAATCATCATGCGCATCGCATCTCCGGCCCGCGTTCGCAAGTCTGTCGACTTGCTCTCCGCTTCGGGCTTCCAGCCCTCGCTTGTTCTCAAACCTACGGTTTGCTCTCCGCTTCGGGCTTCCAGCCCTCGCTTGTTCGCAAGTCTGTCGACTTGCTCTCCGACTCGGGTCTTCGACCCTCGCTTGTTCTCAAATCAAAGATTTGATCGCAAACCTACGGTTTGCTCTCCGCTTCGGGCTTCCAGCCCTCGCTTGTTCTCAAATCAAAGATTTGATCGCAAACCTTCGGTTTGCTTAGCTGAGGTTGTCTGCTTCGCATCCAACCCGCCTCCGCTGAGGCCGCCACTACGTGGCAGCCCGCTCGCAAACCTTCGGTTTGCTCTCCGACTCGGGTCTTCGACCCTCGCTTGTTCTCAAACCTTCGGTTTGCTCTCCGCTTCGGGCTTCCAGCCCTCGCTTGACGGCTCACCCCGCCTCCGCGCCGGATCGCAAACTATCCTGAAAGCAAGTTTTATCTGAATTCTTCACTCCTGACGAACTACTTTGAAAGCCCAAGCGGGCTTTGCCCGCTTGAGGCGGCACGCAAGCCTTTGGCTTGCACGCAACGTATAGGGGCCCAAAAAATAGGATACTCCGCGCCGGAGTCGCGGCCCCGCACCCCAGATCAAAAAAAGGATTGGGGGTGTGAGAAATAATTTGAAAAGTAGGTGGCTTGTAAGTGTGGACGCAAGAGAAAAACCAACCATACATTTCCTGATGTTCGCACTTGATTTCTTTCCATTCCTCCACCCCTGTCCCCCTTTTCGTGCATTTCGTTGGCGGGTTGGACGCTGAAAGCGGCCGACCTTAGCCGAGCAAACCGAAGGTTTGCGAATTTGTGCTTTTTTGTGTTGGGGGACGGGGGAGGGTACTACATAAATTTGCCTATAACCTAACCTTATTGGTTTTCGTGTTTTTGTGATTGTTTTCGTGAATTTAGTGTGATGATGTTTACATCCGAAGAATCCAGTACACGAAACTAAAGTACATCCAAAAAATTCCACTTGAACAAATTCGATCCTGTTCCCCAGGGAGGGAGGGCGATAAACGATCACAGATGCACGAGGAGGCTTCGCCCCTTCGGGGCACTCGCAAGTTTCCTCCGAAAACTTGGTCGCACATCTTCGCTTCGCTCAGCCTTGCTCAGCTAAGGGCGAGCCTAACGGCTCACCCCGCCTCCGCGAACATGCCCCCCCTCTCTGTTATCCGGTAGATCATCCAGTTGCCCTGCTGCTCTGACACGATCAGCCCGTTCTCCCGCAAAATATTCAGATGATACGACAACTTCGACCCGGAGATCCCCATACACTCCCGGATCACGCACACACACAGCGGCTGAACAGAAAGGAGATGCAGAATCGCCACCCTAACCGGATCCGAAAGCGCATGATGCGTCGCACTGATCTCGCCGATACGCTCTGCCGGCGGCAGACGGGCACGCAGCCCGGCGATACCCCCGATCTGCACAAGATCATCTCTGATCACATCCGGGATCCCGCACCGGACCTCAAACTCATCATCTCCGGCATTTTCTCCGGCAGGCAGCAGCGTATCGGTCATCTATTTCAAATTATTATGAAATGCATAACTATATATCTTTTGTCCGATAATAATTGATTCAACAAAAATTGAAATGACTTACCCTGAGGCACAAAAACAATGATTGACATACTCCTCGGCTCACTCCTTCTCGGGTGGGAAACCCTGATCGGCTACCTTTCCGAACATGTCGTGACCTGTCTTATCCCTGCCTTTTTCATCGCCGGCGCGATCGCCGCCTTCATCAGAAAAGACGCCATCCTGAAGTATTTCAGCCCGGAAACCAAAAAGACCGTATCCTACGGGATCGCGTCCGTATCGGGGACCGTACTTGCCGTCTGCAGCTGCACGATCCTGCCGATGTTTGCCGGCATCCTCAAAAAAGGCAGCGGCCTTGGCCCGGCAATAACGTTCCTCGTCGCCGGTCCCGCGATCAACATCCTTGCGATCGTCTACACAGCCCAGGTCCTTGGTCTGGACATCGGCATTGCCCGTGCCGTATTTGCCATAGGGATCTCCATCCTGATCGGTCTGATCATGATGAAGCTCTTCCCCGCGCACGACACCGAGACGAAGAAAACCTTCGGCGCCGCACGAAAAGCCGCTCTGGCCCAGGAATCGGTCCGCCCCAAATGGGTCGTCCCGCTCTTCTTCGTCATGCTCGTTTCGATCCTCCTCGTCGGCACCTCGGCGCTTGACGCCTTCATCCGTCTTGGGATCGTGTATGCCCTTTCGATCGGGATCGCCCTCCTCCTCATCTACTACTTCACCCGTAACGAAGTCACCGACTGGGGACTGGAGATCTGGGATCTCACCAAAAAGATCTTCCCGATCCTCATCATCGGCACCTTCGCGCTCGGCGTCCTTTCCTTCTTCCTGCCGGCCGAGTTCTTCAGACCGTACTTCGGCGAGACCACGCTAGGATCGACGTTTCTTGCCTCCGTCGTCGGCATGATCCTCTACATCCCGACGCTCCTGGAAGTGCCGGTGATCGGAACAACGCTCGGCTACCTCACCGGCGCCATGGCAAAAGGTCCGGCACTCTCCCTCCTCCTCACCGGGCCGACGACCAGTCTCCCGAGTCTGCTGGTAATCTACCGGCTGATCGGTGCAAAAAAAACGCTGGTGTACACCTGCCTCGTGGTCGGTTTTGCGACGATCGCGGGATTCCTCTTTGGGATATTCTTCCCGTAGGCTGCACTGTCACAAACATCTAATACAAAAAAAGTTGAATATCCTTTGGAGCTGACATGACAAAAATCGAAGTACTGGGAACCGGGTGTGCGAAATGCAAACGGCTTTTCGCTAACACCGAACAGGCAATAAAAGAACTGAACATCACCGTCGATCTGGTAAAGATCGAGAAGCTCGACGAGATAACCGAACGCGGCGTCATGATGACGCCTGCGCTGATCATCGATGACGAGATCGCCGCCGAAGGCCGGGTTCCGGATGTAAAAGAGATCAAAGCAATGTTAACGGTGTGAGATGATCATGACGGAAAAACCTGTATGCTCCTGCAGTCAGACGACTGCCGCAAAGATCATTATCCCGTGCGCAGGCCAGGCGAACACCGGCCAGATCACCAATCTCGCCGCTCTTCAGCTGGCGGATGAAGGATACGGGAAGGTCGTCTGCGCTTCGCTGCTTGGAACGGGAAATGAAGGACTGATCGCCAAGGCGAAAAATGCCGAAGAAGTCGTCGTGCTTGACGGATGTCATATGAACTGCGTTGCAAAAATGGCCGAATGCCACGGCGTGGTCGTTGGTCAGCACATCGTCGTGACTGATCACGGCATCACCAAAGGTCCTTCCAGGTCGTACACGGATGACGATGTGGAGAACATCGTTGCCGCCTGCTGGAAGGGGGAAGGCCGCACGGAAGAGCCGAAGAAACGCGGCCATTCCTGCACCTGCGGATGCGGCGGATCCTGCGAGTGAGGGAAAGGAGCAGAACGTGCCGGTCACGCTGATAACCTGTTCGGGTATTTCGAATACCGGAAAGCTGACGACCCAGGCGGCCCTTTCTCTGATGCAGAAGAGACCGGGAGATTATGTCTGGGTGCGTGCGCAGCAGAACGGCGGCGTGTCTGCCGACGAGATCGCCGAGGCAAAACGCGTGATCGTTCTTGACGGCTGTACGGACTGCTGCGGGGCAAAAAAACTTGCCGAAGCAGGATTCACCCCCGACTCCCATCTGATCGCAACCGAGCTCGGGATCACGAAGAACGGTATGGCTGACGTGCAGTTTGCGGAGATCGGCAAGGTCGTTGCCGCTGTTTTGGAGGCGTCCCGATGAGGATCCCGCGGATAAAACGGCTGGAGATCGAGTGGAAGCATTTCGCTGTCGGCGAGGCGACCTGCGAGCGGTGCGGAAAAACGGGAGAAGCGCTTCATGCTGCCGTTGATGAGCTGCGTGCCGAGTTTTCTCCTGCCGGCGTGAAGATCAATCTGACGGAGACGCTGCTTGACAAGACCAGGATCGCGGAGTCGAATGAGATCAGGATGAACGGCGTTCTGCTGGAGAGCCTGCTTTCCGCGTCGGTCGTGACGACGGACTGCCCCTCCTGCGGGGAGCTTGCAGGAGAAAGCACCTGCTGCCGGGCGGTCGGGTTCGGCGGGGAGATATTCGAGGATCTGCCGGCCGCGCTGATCAAAGAAGCGGCATACCGGGCGCTTTTTGCAGCTTCTCCGGCTGAATAAACCTTCCCGAACTCATCTTTTTTTCAGAGTTGTATTCTGCTGAGATTATATATCAGGATTTGTTTGGTATGACATCCCGGCGCGCATCATTTTATCTGTTCTCACATGAATAAAAATCCGGTTTGATCCTTACGGATAGCAAAAAAATGGGTTTCCTTCCCGGGAAAAGGCGGCACTAAACTTTTGGATGAAATAAAGGGAAGAATAGTTACAAAATATCATTCAATTCAAACAAAAAGTTAATTGCCTAAAAATCTATATCACTCATCTGAAAAACATGACAAATATAATTGAAACACAATCTCTCTCCAAAAATTATGGAAAAACATGTGGAATATCTTCAGTTTCACTCAATGTTGGAGAGGGAGACATATTCGGATTTGTCGGACCAAATGGTGCTGGAAAGTCAACCTTCATTAAACTGATATTAAACCTAATAAAACCAACTAGCGGTACTGCCACTGTTTTTGAAAAAGATGTATTCAAAAAATCCCATGTGATTAAACGAAGCCTTGGTTATGCTCCGTCAGACGTAAGATTTTTTCCTAACATGACAACAGATCAGATCCTGAAAAATACCCTTCGTTTTCACCGTAACAAAAACTACAGTAGAATTGACACGATATGCAATAGATTGGATCTTGACAAAAACAAAAAATTTAAGGAACTGTCACTTGGAAACAGAAAGAAAGTTGCCTTAGCAACTGCATTAATTCACGAACCTAAAATAATAATCTTAGACGAACCAACAAGCGGTTTAGATCCGCTTATCCAGATCCGTCTATTCGAAATGCTCGAAGAGGCTGCAAAAAAAGGTGCAACTGTATTTTTATCCAGCCATAATTTAGCAGAAATACGTGATCACTGTACTGTTACAGGATTTATTAAAAATGGGAAAATCATTAACGAGCAAAGACTTGATACAGCTATTACAAACAAAAAGATTGTAACGATTACCGCTGAAAATTTAAATCGTGAAATTCTTGAGAGACTTAATGTTACAATTATTTCAGATAATGACAACTCAGTAAAATTCTCATACACGGGTGAACTGTCAACACTCATCAAAACAGTATCTTGCATTGAAATGTCAGATATAATTATTGAAAATAACTCATTAGAGGGAGAATATATAAAATACTATGATGATGGGGATAAATTATGAACTTAACACTGTTTATGATTGAGATGCGTTCATACACTAAACCAATAATTCTCTGGAGTGTATTTCTTTCAATTATTCTTGCAGCTCAATTGATATTGATGGATAATCTGATAGATATTACTCTGGGTTATCTCTCGATGATCATGCTTGTCGCAATTAATCTGTCACTGGCATTATATGCAATAAAAGCAGGTTCCAGATCACTTATTAAAGAAGAAGCAAAGGGAACTATTGAATATATTTATGCACAACCGATTTCAAGATCAAGCATTGTATTTACAAAAATTATTACTGCTGTTCTATCATATGCAATAATTCTGACAATTGTCGGTTTTGTCTGTCTGATGACCTACCATTTAGTCATACTTCCCTCTCTCTCATTTGAAAAATTATTCGCTGAGATTGGAAACCTCTTTCTATGCACTTTTGTAATTGGGCTTGTTTTTATGGCAGTTGGATTTATGATTTCAGCTTTAAAGTCAAATAATAAACACACATCAGGCACTTCATTATTAATCGTGTCCGGCACGTATATAGCCGGGATTATCAGTCTTCTTCCAAACCTTCGACACCCGTTTTTATTTGGGATAACCTTTCCATCGGGTCTTGAAAATCTGGGTTATTTATCACCATTTATGATGATCTCCTCTTTGTTTGAAATCACTCTTTCAGATACAAGTATAATCTTGAATATGGTTTTCAGTCAGATCTTTATTAACCAGGATCTCTATTATGCTATTGATCAAACAATTGCGTTCATTATTATTTTCTGTGTTTGTATGATCTCTCTTAGCGTATGTTTTATTGTTTACAAGAATAAGGATTTAAAAATTTAACCATCACTAAACTTTTTGGGATGTTCTAAAGCCTGAATTTGACAGTTAGTGGAAATGCCACATAATGAATGCCCCTAAGCATTTTTCAAAAGCCATGATAAACTCTCTCGCGAGTCACTTACTTTTCAGAATAAATCTTCAATGTATCACATATTTTTCTAATTATGGGGTGCGGGAGGGCGACTCCGGCGCGGAGGCGGGTTGGACGCGAAGCGGACGACCTCAGCCGAACAAGGCTTTGCCTTGTGACCCGACGCGGTGGAGATATCCTATATGCCGTGGCCCACATATGTTTCCGGGTAGGTCGATGGAGATGGAATATTCAGATATTACGTATGCGGTGTTGGGGGTGTAGATCCAATT
>NZ_KE387272.1:9135-36554 GCF_000430905.1 Methanocorpusculum bavaricum DSM 4179 | reverse complement strand
AGAGTCTTTCCTTTACGACGGATGCCATTGATGAGGTGAGAAGCAGTATTCACACCTATAGTCATCGCGAGGTTATCGCTGATGAGGAGATGTTTGCTGCAACCTCTCTCAAGGAGTGGGATGGGCATCGATGTTATACGCATGTGTATTATGATCCGCGGAAGGTTTCAGAGGAGGAGGCGAAATTTTACCGGAAGATCGATGTATATTATCAGGAGCTGCGGTCTGAAAAACTGAATCCCGAGCATCAGAAGTTCTATGACAGGTTCTTTACGATTGAGAGAAAGCAGCATGTTGGAAGGGTGGTTATGCCAAACGATGAGGCTATTTTGGCGTTTCATGGTAAGTATGCGGGGTATTCGGTGATTATTTCCAATGATCTGAAGGATCCGGTTGAGGCGCTGATGGTGTATAGGGCAAAGGACCGGGTCGAAAAGTCGTTTGATAATCTGAAGAATGATTTGGATGGGAAGAGGCTTCGGGTAAGGAGCGAGTGGGCGATGGAGGGGAGGATGTTTGTGCAGTTCTTAAGTCTGATTCTGGCGTCGTATATTCAGAGGGTGATGAGGGAGAAGGATTTGTATAAGAACTATACGATGCAGTCGATTATTGAGGAGATGAAGATTCTCATGAGGATTACGCTGCCTAGAAGCAGGAAGGTTCTGTATTCGGAGTTGACGGCGGATCAGAAGAGGATTTGTGAGGCGTTTGGGATTGAGGCGGGGGCCTAGGTAAAAATTGGCGGGGGATTAGGTTAGGACATCTTCAATTTTACAGAAAACTCGTTACGCTATCATAGATTATGTTGGTAGTTTTGACAGAATCGTAAGGGTCGGAATTTGATTTCAAAAATACAACTTAAGAGTTCATCTGCTTTTCTCTTGAGACCACACTACATACATCCAAGTAAACAATAAATTACTACTAATATTTATTCAATTCTTGAATGATAAATATCTCACCCAATATCTGAGAGAAAGAGAGAACATTTCTTTAGCATTTAATCATAATATGAAGATAATAGCCTAGTATATTCTTTAAGACTTAAATCCATTGAGAAGTCTTGTGCTCTTTCTTTACCATTTATTGATAGTTTTTCCTGTAAATCCCTATTATTTATCAGTTGCATAATCTTATTTTTTAAATCAATCTCTCCACTATCTAATCCATCACTAATAGAATACTTTTTATCAGTCATTTTTTGAGTAAGTAATCCATATTCCCCATTAGTTCCAAGAATCTCTTCCATGGCAGGAGAACAATTTGATGCGATTACAGGAACTCCACAAGCCATAGCTTCTACTAACACGTTACCAAATGATTCTGAACTAGATGTTAATATAAACACATCAGATTTTGCCATATATTTGTATGGATTGCTACACCATCCAAGAAAATATACGTCATTATCGATCTCTAATTGATTCACAAGTTTCCTTAGATAATTTCGCAAAGGACCATCCCCGCAGATAATAAGACGGCAGGACATAATTTTATGAAGTTCTGAAAATACTCGGACAAGGTGCCATTGTCCTTTAACATCAGTTAATCTGCCAACAGTGATTATTGTTAAAACATTTGCCTCAAACATATCTTCATTTACTGGCATCTCTCCTAATACCTTAATATTTTCTATATTGACAGGGTTATATATCATTGTGATATTTTCGGCATATAATCCATAACCTAATATCAACTCATTTTTTACACCATGTGAAACGGCAATTACTTTAATATTGAATAATCTAACAAGTGATAACATTAATTTTTGTAATATTTTATTTCTCATTGAAAACTTACGATTTGGCATCCAATGGATAGAAATTATGGGGATACTTTTTGTAACTATTGATGAGAATATATTGATCAGATTATCTTCTAATAACATACTAAGAGAGACTTTTGGATGATACTTTTTTATTAACAAAATATATTTTAGGGTGAGTACAGGTAATTTTAAACATCTGATTATATTTGACTTTGACGTCGTGTTAGATAACGTAATGACATCATACTTCAAATCATAACAATCATCGACTTTATGCAAAGCTATTAACTGCCTGGATATTGTTTCTGGAAGATTATTTCCAAGTGTTTCTGCAACTTTTTCTGCACCCCCACCAATATATGTTCCAGAAAGGATAAATAAATCTATCATTACAAATCGTCCACGTATAATTACTGGTTAACACTAACTACAATCTATATACATTTTTTCTTATAATAATTTGGCTTAATAACTCCCCCTATACCACTCCACAAACTTCCCCAGTCCCTCCTCAATACTCGTCTTCGGCTTGAATCCAAAATCCCGCATCAGATCATCCACTTCCGCATAGGTCTGATACACATCGCCCGGCTGCATCGGTAAAAACTCCTTCTTCGCCTCTTTACCGATGCATCTCTCCAGGACCTCGATAAAGTACATCAGCTTTTCCGGCTTGTTATTGCCGATGTTGTAAACCTTATACCGGTCACCTGAAGCATCCGGTGCAGGCGGCTTTTCAAGCAGATTCATTATCCCTTCAACGATATCATCCACGTACGTAAAGTCCCGGTACATATCTCCATTGTTGAAGATCTGAATTGGCTCTCCGGCAATAATCTTCTTCGTAAAACTGAAATATGCCATATCCGGACGCCCATATGGCCCATACACGGTGAAAAAACGCAGACCTGTTGTTGGAATCCCGTATAGATGACTATATGTATATGCCATCAGCTCATTGCTCTTCTTTGTTGCGGCATACAGACTGATCGGTCTACTCACATCATCCGAAGTTGAAAATGGTGTCTTCTCCTGATTTCCGTACACAGAAGAACTGGATGCATATACCAGATGCTCGACTGGATGATGTCTGCATGCTTCCAGTATATTGAAAAATCCAATGATATTGCTGTCGACATACACCTGAGGATTATCGATTGAATACCTGACACCTGCCTGTGCTGCGAGATTGACAACGATCGCAGGCTTATAGTCAGTAAATACCGACTCAACATCCTCCTTATTTGCCAGATCGCCTTTGATGAACGTAAAATTTTGAAATTCCTTCAGAATATCCAGTCTTGCATACTTCAGCGAAGGATCATAATAGGAATTGATATTGTCATAACCGACCACCTGCACGCCGGACTCAAGGAGACGTTTTGACAGATGAAATCCGATAAAACCAGCCGCACCTGTAATGAGTATTGTATTTAATGACATTACGTCATACATTTTCTAATTATATACCCATTATAGTTTGGATTAAGATTATCTCTGATGCGATAGATATAATATCCGATGATAAAAATACGCATAATGAAAAAAACCAAAGACGTGTTATTTCGCCTCCCTTATGGAGATGTGGTAATCAATTGTTTTTTTGGTAAATATTATACTAAACTGATAAAATCTGACGAGATGTCAACTGGTGGGAGTTGTGATGCCAGATATTGTTATTCAGTATGGATGCGCCACCTGATAAACTATTATAATGAATCAGGAAAGATACCAAGTACAGTGGTAGAGTTTGGTCCTGGGGACAGTATAGGCACTGGTATCGCTGCATTGTTGAGTGGGTGTGATCAATATTATGCCCTTGATTTCATGAAATATTCTGGTATGGAAAATGTAATGAATATATATGACCAGATGATAACTCTTTTCAAAAATCATACAGATGTTCCAGATGACAGAGAATATCCTAAAATCAGACCAAAGTTAGAATCTTATAAATTTCCAGATCACATTATTTCACCAGAAGTAATTGATAAGAATCTTTCTGATGAAAGGCTAGATGTAATTAAAGAATCCCTCAATAATCTATCTAACGATCACAAGACAACTATTAATAATATGATTTTATATCTCGCGCCATGGGAAAATACGATACTCCCCGAAATTAATCCAGAATTGATTTTCTCACAAGCAGTACTTGAACATATAGATAATTTAGAAAATGCATACTCTGTAATGGCATCAATATCAGTGAAGGAAACCTATATGTCACATGACATAGATTTCAAATCTCATGGATGTTCCAAATATTGGAATGGGCATTGGTCATATAGTGACTCACTATGGCAGATAATCCGAGGTAACAGGCCATATTTCATTAATCGTGAGCCACTTTCAACGCATTTTAAATTATTTTCAAAAAATGGATTCAAAATAATAAAATGTATTCAAAATAATGAAGGATTTGGCAGCTCAAGTATTTCTAGAAAAAAACTCAGAGGTAAATTTACTACATTATCGGATGATGACTTTCAAACATCATCAGCATATATTCTTGCAAAATACAATGAGTAAAATTTAATCCAATGGCATCGAAAAATATGGAAACACTCTTCCCGCAACTGACTTATACAAAGGATGCAAACCTGGCGTGTGGTGCACTCACTCGATCAGTTCAAAAAGGATGCTGCGGTGATTGTGGCAAACAGATTTGATCCGGAACTGGAAGATGCGATGGAGAAAGTGTATACACGTGATCTCTACTTCAGGGATTGAGACCGCACAATCTATTTTTTGATAAAATAATTCTCAATAAAAAAATAATTCTAAAATCAGGATTTTATGAGGTTTTCAAACACCTCATTTGTTTTTTGTACTGTGTCCTTCCAGTCGTAAGAAGTCAACACCTTATGTCTGGCGTTTTCTCCATACTGTTTCATAAGATCCGGATGTGAAATCATCTTCTCCATTGCATCAGCAATAGCCTGAGAATCCATACAGGGAACAATGAATCCGCATCCGTCAACAATATCCACAAGTTGAGGTAAGTTGGTTGAGATCACAGGCAATCCGCAAACCATTGCTTCCAGCATCGTTTTGGGAACGCCCTCTGCTAGTGATGCTGAAACAAACACCGTTGATTCTTCATAAATTTTCTGCAATTCAGTATTTGGGAAGAAATCAACCATAGTTACTTTGTCAGCAATTCCAAGCTGTTCTGCTAACTGCCGCATATGTTCCTTTTCCGGCCCTCGTCCAATCATCAATACAGAATATTCCGGGTGATTATGGGAAAACACAGCAAACCCCTCCAGAAGATATTTCGCTCCTTTTCCCGGGACATACCGTCCAACCCACAAAATTTGCTTTTTCTTGGAGACGTGTAATGGAGTTAAAAATCTCTCAACTTTAATCCCGTTATGAATGATCCTGATATTATCAGAACGCCCTTCCCAACTGGCAATCAGATCTCCCTCTTCTTTTGTATAGGTAATAACCAGATCTGCACTGGAAAAAATGAACCGTCCGGCAGTGGCATTGTACATCTTCTGAAACCAGTCGGGAACCGTCTGAGAAATCAATCCATGATTGGTTATCACCAAGTTAAAGTTCCGAAACCTTCTGATAAGTGCACATAAAAGTGTTGAAAAATATAAATGGGAATGCGCATGAACTATATCATAAGTATTGCAGTTTTTCAAAATATCCAGAAACATCTTTGGTGAAATTGTGTTTCCAGCAATGACAAAATCTCTGCCGAAATTTTGTATAGTATAATTTGCAGGAGGTTCTATATCACCAGTTACATCTGAAAAACAGGTATAGATCGTGACCTCGTGTCCACTTTCACTTTGATCTTTTGAGAGGTCATGAACGTGAAGGGTGACACCCCCAACAACATATGGATATAAATCACTTGCAACACGCAGAATTTTCATAAGTTATTATACCGTATACCAGATATTATTCCACTCTCATCATCCCGATCATCTGCGCCACCGCGTACAAAATCACCGCAACAGAACAGATCAGCATCCCCATCATCAGCATCATCATCGAGACGAGCGTGATCGTCGGGGACCAGGCGCCGGTCTCCACCGAGATCAAAAGCGCCTGATAGGCGAGAAAGACCCCGATGATCAGAATGATCAGCCCGGGGATCCCGAACGCCGTCACCGGCCGCCTGATCGTTACAAATCGTAACACATTCATCAGGACCGTGATCCCGTGCCTGAACGGATTCTGCGAACTTGTCCCGTCGATATCATACCGCACTTTGATCGGGATCTCGCCGACTTTCAACTGATGATCGCTCATCTGCACAAGGATCTCAGAACCGGCAGACATACCTTTTCCCGACGGATGGATCACCATATACGCACTCTTCGCATATGCCCGGTAGCCGCACTGCGAATCGCTCACGCGGATATTCCCGGCAGCCATCAGGGTTGCGCGGTCAAGAACCTTCATCCCGAGCTTCCGGTAGCCGGGAATCATATCCTTGCTTGAAGTCTCCAGAAACCGTGACCCGATGACAACATCATACCCCTCCATGATCTTTTCAACGAACCGGGGAACATCCTTCGGGTCGTGCTGACCGTCGGAGTCGATGATGATCAGAATATCAGGCTTATACTTCTGCGCGGTCAGAAAGATCGTGCGCAGAGCTCCGCCGTATCCCTGATTGATACGGTGACGGATAACGACCGCGCCAGCCTCTTCAGCAGCAGGGATGGTATTGTCCTTCGATCCGTCATCCACAACGACGACCACGTCGGCAAATGGCTTCACGGCAGCAACAGTGGCGCCCACACGCTCCTGCTCGTTATAGGCAGGCATCGCGACCATTACGGACGGCTTTTCCGAGAGCGGTTCCTGACTGGGTATAGAAAAATGAGAAGTTGTCGAATCGTCGTCGGTCACACTATCACCATATAGCTAGTATCCTATTATAATACTCTAGATATCTGCGCTTCCATGAGAGTTATATTTCACGGTTGTAGGAATCTGCTTCCGCTCTGCTCTGATGCTTCTTTCTGATCGGGCTGCTGAACCGTGGAAAAACACGAAGACGAAGAAACAGAATGGAGCGACGAATACCATCTCCATCCGGAAAAGAAGACGCGGCTTTGGCGCTTGCGTCGGCAATGAGTTGTCGGAGGAAGGGTGGGGGTGCGGATGAGTTCTGGAGCGCCATGCATGGATCGTAGAAGGGAGTAATGGCGGGTGTGGAAGCATGAGAAAAGACCAACCGCGAATCGGCGCGAACCGCAAATCAAAGATTTGCTCTCCGCTTCGGGCTTACAGCCCTCGCTTGAATCCGCCCTACGGGCGAGAAAATCGGATTTGCTTATCCTCACTCTCGCTCGTCATGTCTTCCAGACATGACGGCTCGTCCCTTCATCGGGACCGTTCGGGCAAATCCTGTCGCCGCCCCAGCGGCTCCTATTATTGATTTGCCTCTTGATCTTATGTCGTGATTGTCAGTAAAAGGGATATTTTTCAGATTAAGATCTGCTGAAAGAATTTCTCCCTCGCGGGAGGCGCTGGGGCGCCGACAGGATTTGCCCGAACGGTCCCGATGAAGGGACGAGCCGTCGTATCGAGCGGGTTGGACGCTGAAAGCGGCCAACCTTAGCGGAGCAAGGCTATGCCTTGCGACTAGATACGACGAGCGAGAGTGAGGAATAGCAAATCCGATTCTGAGAGCAAGCCGAAGGCTTGCGAGATTCGCGCCGATTCGCGGTTGGTTTTTTCTCTTGTGTCTACACCCAACAACCTCCTTCCCGAATCGGATTCAAGCGAGGGTCGAAGACCCGAAGCGGAGAGCAAACCGAAAGTTTGCAAACAAGCGAGGGCTGTAAGCCCGAAGCGGAGAGCAAATCTCTGATTTGCGGTTCGCGGTTGGTTTTTTCTCATGATTCCACACCCAACATACTCCTTCCCGAATATTATCCTCCACTCCTGATGAACTACCTGGAAATTCCAAGCTGGCTTTGCCAAGTTGGGCTTATTCGCGGTTCTTTTCCTTTATACAGCCACACCCAATAAACTCCTTCCCGAATTTGGGCCGCCCCTCCGTGTCAGCCCGCATCCGCTAAGATTGCCAGCTGCGCCGTCAATCCGCCCGATCGCAAGTCTATCGACTTGGTCGCAAACTTTCAGTTTGCTCCGCTGACCTCGCCCCTCCGTGTCAGCCCGCATCCGCACCTATCCGCGCCGCTCCGCACCTATCCGCGCCTCTTCGCGCCTATCAGGCAACCAAAAAACGCATCATCATCTCCAAAAACATCCAACAATAGTATGAGGAAAAACCCTCAGGAAGTGATACAAACAACAAGCAAAAACAAAAAAACGTGTCTGCCCGATTCTGACTTTAGAGGGAAAGAAAAGAACAGACACTATTCTCTTGGACCTTTCGGATAATCAACATACCCGGTCCATCCAAAAAAGACCAGCCGCAGTAACCAGCCGGATGATTCCATCAATCATCAATCATCAATCATCCATCATCAATCACACACAAACAGAAAAAAAAGAAAGCACGGAAAAAACTTCGAGCCGCACTCCCCCCTAGAGAGATGAACTGCCGAAATACTCTTGTGTTATTTCTTTCTTTCTAAAAGTATATATAGTTACTGTAAGGTCTCGAAAAAATCGAAAACAAAAAACGGGGGTCAGCGTCACAATCATCCAAACGCACTGATGGATGATTGATGACTGATGATTGATGATTGATGATTGATGACTGACCCCAAAAACTCACAACAATGAGACAAAACACCTACGTCAACATATCAAACGAGGAGTTCAAGACCCTCGACAGCATCGCAGAAAACCTCGGCTTCATCAGCCGCACCGACCTCTTCACCGCCTGCGCCCACCTCCTCATCTACGGAGAACTCGCAGCCGGTGAACCGGCTCCTGACGGCATCACCGCCGGCCAGCTCACGAGACTCCATCATTACAGCGAAAACCTCAGCTGCATGCAGCAGACCTTCATGGAGATCGTCCGCGAGACCGCTCTCCCCGTCATCGCCATGAAAGGCATCGCCACCGCGGAAAACGCATTCGGCGAAGACATCAAACACCTCATCTACGAACGCTGCGGCATGGTTCCCGAGGACACCGACATCCGCACCTGGTTCAGGATCTTCAAAAACCTCCACAGAGCAGAGCTCCTCGAATACCGCAGCAGACAGTTTGCCGCAGCACTTGCAGGAGATGAAGAATGAGCGAATTTATCGGCGACGCACCCGGCGACTTTGCCGCCTGGCACAAACTCATCACCGGCTGCTGGATCTACAACATCGTCACAGGCGAGGTCATCAGCATGACCACGCAAAAACCGCTCACCTTCGAACCAGGACCGAACGGCGGCTCCATCAGGACACGCGTCCATGGTCACCGGTTCAGGGTGACGAAACAACGGATCGCGAAAATTGCCGTCTGGATCGGCAGATGCGAAGGCAACATCAAGACCGGAGGGAGCACATGACGGAAGAAACAACGGAGAACACGGGCGGCACAACGGCAGCGTGCGCTGCAGTATGCCCTGCAGGATCCGCAACGGAAGATCTCACACCCGCCTCTCTCGAGATCCTTCTTCTCGGGCACCGGCCTCTTCCCGCGGACGAGTTCGCGGCGGCATTCCGGTATCAGGAGTTCCTCTACTGTATGAAGGAGCTGACGAAGGTCTTCGAAGCCCGCCATAAGGAGCTGATCGAAATCATCAGAGCAGAAGATCTTGCATCGGACGAGTTCGTGCTCGAGATCCCGACGGACGATGTCGTGGATAAAGATCTCCTGATGGACGAGCTGCCGGATGTGTATGACAGTCTCGTGTTCATCAAATCATCGGATGCGAAACGGTTCATCGGCCAAAAGGCGCTGTATGATCTCGCGGTCGAAGCGGCCGGCCGCGAACGGGTGGCGAAGGTCGAACAGGTGAATCTGCTGGATCTGAGAAAGGCGCTCCCGGCCGTGGAGGCGGCGAGGTATGTGAAGAAGGATCCGCATGAGAGCCTGACACGGGTGGTGCGGATCGCGGAATGATGTGGTACGAATATGCCGAACTGCGGGATAAGGAGACGTTTCTTTGCATGCTCCGGAAAGGGATGACATGCGAGGAGATCGCGGAGGAGACGGGGTGTTCCGTATCGGCGGTGCATACCGCGGAAAAGCGGCATAGGCTCCGAAAGCCGGTGATCATTATGTCCGAGGAGCTTCGGCGAAAGCTGGAGCTCTAGGGCTTCTTATTTTTCACACCGCTGAAGCATGTGGTCCAGATAGATAGACTCAGCTTTCATGCCTCTGCCTTATTTGCTTCGAACAGTATCATATCACGTTCTATGTACGGGCGGAGTGAGGGTGCCAGCCATCGTACGGGAACTAAATCGACCGTTCGTCCAAACAGATCTTCCAGATACTGTTTGAAGGCAAAAAATTCCCGAAGAGGCACCCCGCCTGTTTTGAACGCATACAATACATCCACATCAGACTCAGCCGTATCCTCTTCCCGACTCACCGAGCCGAATATTCCTATTGTTTCAATCCCGAAACGCTCGCGTATCTCCGGAAGGTTTGCCTCTAATTTCGTGAGTACCTCCTTTTTGATGCTTGTGTATTCGGACATGATACAGGTATATGATACTTTGTCGGTGGATGGTAATGCGGTTTTGCCTGCTTCAGGCAGGGTGTGCTTTTAATGGAATCGGAGTTGGCATGACTGGGGATAAGTATAAAACAGTAAACTACTAATTTCATAATATTAGTAGTTTGGAGATTAGTATATGGCTGATGAAAATACTTTGGGTCGCGATATCCACATTAAAGAATTAAGTAAACAGCTCACCGGTCTGAAAGGTGCACTGTCACTCGGGAATTTGGGCGAATATTATACCAAAGATGAGTTAAAGTACCGGGTGCCGAGAGATCAGTGGGAGGATAACTGGGCGATTCTCAAATTGACACGGGCATTATCCTGTAACCATCTGCCGTATAAACCGCTGGATATCACCTATGTTCTTACGCCGGAGATCTCGCGGGAACTGCATGTGTGTGACCAGAATCTCTCAAAAGTTTTTTCACAGGGCAGTAAGTCTCTGGAGTCTGCAACGGAATATATTATTGAGGCTTTGTCCGATGAAGCGATCGCTTCGAGTAAGCTTGAGGGGGCTGTTACTACAGAGCTTGCAGCAAAGAATATGCTCCGAAAAAATATTCCTCCAAAGAATAAGGATGAGCAGATGATCGTGAACAATCATCTGGCGATGCAGTTTATCCGGGGCAAGACGGATGATATGCTGACCCCGGAGTTTATCCGGGAAGTGCAGGGTATCGTGACGAAGGATACGTTGAAGGATGAGACGCAGTCGGGGGTTTTCAGGAGTACAAATGATGTTTCCGTAATCGATAAGATGACCGGCAAAGTGATTCATTACCCCCCGAATGCCGAGGAGATCGAGCCGATGATTGCCGCATTGTGCGATTTTGTGAATCATGACAGGCATTATCCAAATGACGGGGATTCATTTGTTCATCCGATTATCGTGGGTATTGCACTGCATTTTCTGATCGGCTACATCCATCCGTTTTATGACGGTAACGGGAGGACAGCCCGAACACTCTTTTACTGGTATGTGTTGTCAAGGAAGTATGAGGTGTTTGCATATATTCCGATTTCGAAAATCATTCAGCAGGCACCGGCAAAATACCGGGATGCGTATCTCGCGACGGAGGAGGATGATCTTGATCTGACGTATTTCATTTTGTATAATATCCGGTGTATCAGAAAGGCACGGGAGGCGCTGATCAGTCACCTGAAGCGTGAGAGCAGCAGAAAGAGTAATGCAGAGAAGGCAATTTCTGTGCTGCCGGATGTGAGCAGGCGGCAGGCAGCCGTCCTTACCTATATGATTGAGTATAAGACAGAAGAATTTGGCATTAAGGAGATCGCGGACCGGTTTTCGGTGACGTATCAGACGGCAAGGACGGATCTGATGCATCTGGCGGATTCGAAGTATCTGAGTGTAAAGAAGAAAGGAAGGGCTTTTCTTTATTCAGTGCGGCCTGAGTGGTTACAAAAAATCGACTAATTTTTTTTGAATTACTAATGAATTACTAAGTTGTGTAAATTTAGTAATTGGATCCATTTTACTCGTATTCACTGACTGAGGAAGAGGGGATAGTGGGCCAACTACTAATGAATTACTAAGTTGTGTAAATTTAGTAATTGGATCTGCATTCTTCCCGTTCCCCCCTCCGCATACCCCCATATAAACCCATCTTTTTTGGTAAAAATCCGCAAAAACTTTACCGCTATCCCCCACCCTCTCCAAGAGTATAATCAGAGGTTGGACGGGGCCCCAACTGATCTCGGGAAAGAAAAAAACATGACAGCTGATTTCATTCAGACAGCAATCTCGAAGTCCGCAAAGCGGATCTTCACCGCAGAGTTTACGAACGCCGCCGCGTATGATGCGATCATCGCAGAAATTACCGGCGTGGAAAATCCCCTCGGCCTTGCCGAAGTCGAGCTCGGGAAGCAGACCTACAAGACCTATGTCGGCTACTTCGACCCGAACACCTCCGAGATGAACGGTAAGGTTCAGGTCACGGCATTCAGCAGAGCTGAGTATTCGGCCGCAATCACCGCCCTCACCGGCAGTGCGGATCTTAAAGCAGCATTCGGGAACGGCGGCACGGCCGAGACGACCGAAATCGGTACCGAAGCAACGTGGAACGTCCGCATTTCCGCGAAGCTTGGGACCGACACCTTCCAGATCAGTCTCAACCGCGATTCGATGACCGTTTCCGGCTATGCCGATGACGCAACCGTCGCCGCGGTCGATGCCTGGGCAGACACCAAGCCGGCCCTGAACTGAGGGAGGCAGGAGATGAGAATCTCCAGCCGCCTCCGGAAGCTCATCATGATCTTCCTCGGGTTTCTCATCATGCTTTTTGGGAAACTCGTCGAAGGGTTTCTCGAATCCGGGAAATAAAAAAACGGGGTTGTGAGCTTTACCGCTGGGCAGAGGTGAACACACCTCTCCCGGCGAATTTTCTATTTTTTCAGACGTATTTCCTGCAGAAATGCTCACTCCAATTCGGAAGGGTAAGGCCGGGTGTGGACACATGAAGAAAAACCAACCCGCAGTCGCAAATCAGAGATTTGCTCGCAAGTCCTCGCTCCGCTCAGACTTGCTCAGCTAAGGGCGAGCCTATCGGCTCACCCCGCAATCCCAGGCAAAACCTCATTACATACGAAAGACAAATACTCAGACATCAGTCAATGTCCGAATATGTAAGTATCAAAAACCGCGTCCTTACACAACTTGCCTCCTCTCTTTCAACTCTCCAGACAGTCTACGGCATTGAGTTCCTCGCTCTCTTCGGCTCAGTCGCACGCGGAGAAGACACACCTTACAGTGACATCGACCTCCTGTATACATGCAAACCGGAATTTGACACATTCGACAATTATCTTGCTCTCGCTGAATATCTTGAATCGATACTGGAACGCAAAGTCGACCTCGTCTCCTTTGAATATCTCAAACCGCGGATCCGATCCAGCATACAAAAAGATGTCATCTTCTGCAGTCCAGGACAAGCTGCTGTATGAAAACGCCTGATATCCTCACATATTTAGATGACATCTGCGAACAATCTGAAAACATCATGGTTGCTGTCGGCCGCATGGATTATCAGGAGTTCTTAACCGACCCGCTCTACAGCGGAGGCATCATCCGTTTCATTGAAATCATCGGTGAAGCGGCAAAACATATCCCGGAAGAGATCCGCACCGAATATCCTGATATCCCCTGGAGAAAAATGGCCGGAATGAGAGACCGTCTGATCCATGCATATGCGAATGTCAATCTCAAATACGTCTGGGATCTTGCAGTAAACGATTATTCCGCCTCTTTATAAGCAGATATCTGCCCTGCGTACAGCACTTGAATTAAACCAATGATTGATTTTTTGATGCTGACATTTTTATGTGTGCCTGAGGCGGGCGGCCTCAGCGGAAGCGGGTTGGACACGAAGTGGACGACCTTAGCTGAGGCGGGCTGCCCGAAGGGCGGCCTCAGCAGAGCAAACTGAAAGTTTGCGACCAAGTCGATAGACTTGCGAGCAAATCGTTGATTTGCTCAAGCTTTGGTCGCCCCTCCGGGGCAGCCCGCAGTCACCTCCCGCACCCCATAATCAGAAAAAAGGAAAGAGATGTGGGAGAAGTATATTTGCCAACAGTCACTTTCAGGGTACAAGGGTGATCCGTTCCAATTCTCTCTGCATATCTATAGCACCCGCCGCATTCCTCCTCGAACCAAAAAACCAATCGTATCGACGATTCCATGACAGCAAAACCTATTATCTTCCCCTCCGCATTATCAGATACGATCATGCAGGCGAGAAATGGAGACAGAGGAGAAGAGTATGGCGTTATATTTCTCCATTCAGTATTCATTGGCGAAGAGATGAAAAAGCTGAAAAAACCCTTGCCGTTAACATTGAATATTGCAGAAAACGGCTATATCCAACTGGCAAATACGGAATACTCGATCCTTGTTTCATCTCCAAACGTCAAAGAGGCCATTGAAGAAGCGCAACTACAGTTTTCAGATGGATTCGGGTTTTTCAACAACCCTGCTCTGAATCTCTCTCCAGCTGCAAAGGCCCGCGGCGAACGCTTTAAAGATGCCGTGTGGATATGATCTCGATCCAATTCGCGAAGAGTGTGGCATCAGTGCAGACGCAAGAGAAAAACCAACTGCGAATCGAAGTACGTCCCATAAGTACGTCAGTTTTTTCAGTTAAGATCAAACTAACTCCTATTCTATAGTAACATCCACCTTATGTAATCTGGATTTCAAATCATCAAGCTTCCCGATTGTCTCAGCCTCCACATTATTAAGCGGATTATAATCAGGATCATCTTCAAGGTCTAATATGCCGCTGACTTCTTCCCACCTCAAAAACAACGCACGGCCATAATTATCAAGATTCTGCTTTTGACGTTGTAAATCTTCAAGCTCACATGCCAAATTCTCAATTTTTAACTGAATGGCGTCTGCTTTTACGTATTTTTCATGCAACAGTGAATCATACTTTTCTGTCTTGATTTTACGTGAATCTTCTGTGTCGCCATCTTCAACACCTTTGAATTGTTCAAGCCATTTCAGTGAATCTGCATCATCCAGTAGTTCCTCGATTTCTGATTTAATATCATACAATTCTTTGGAAGAGTGGCGATGTCTCTCCACTTCATTTAACGAAGCAAACCCCCCATTCCCTCTAAATATTTCATCCATATTTGATTCCAGAAGTTTTTTCTTCTTTTCGTATAGTAAAATCAATGCAGAAATAGAACAGAGAACTTTATCGGAAGGTGACTGTATATCGGTCATAACAGGTAATTGTTTGTGTAAGATAAAATACATCTTGGTTGAATTTCATGATCTTACATGAGAGAATTAAGAGAGACTCAAGTCTGCAAAGAGAGATATAGAGTCTGAAAAAGATATTCCTCAGAGATATCTTCGATGTCAACCTGAAATATATTACAATAGGAGTTACGCGGTGTTAATCACAATCCAATTCGGAAAGAGTATAGCTGGATATGGATACCTGAGATAAAACCAACCGCGAACCGCAAATCAAAGATTTGCTCTCCGCTTCGGGCTTACAGCCCTCGCTTGAATCCGCCCTTCGGGCGAGATAATCGGATTTGCTTATCCTCACTTGAACTCGGCGGTCCTAATCGCAAATCAAAGATTTGCTCGCAAGTCTATCGACTTGCTCAGCTGAGGAACCTAAAGGTCCCCGCCTCCGCTGAGGGCGAGCCTGTTCACAAACCTTCGGTTTGCTCTCCGACTCGGGTCTACGGCCCTCGCTTGTTCACAAACCTTCGGTTTGCTCTCCGACTCGGGTCTTCGACCCTCGCTTGAATCGGATCGACCCAAACACAGCGTAACTCCTATTCCTTATACAGCCCGACCACTTCGCCGATCACGATGATCGCCGGAGGTTTCAGTCCAACACGAGCTCCGACCTCGCCGATATTCTCAAGCGTTGCGCAGGTCACCCGCTGATCAGGACGGAATCCCCGTTCGATCACCGCGATCTTCGTCTGCGGATCTCTCCCGTTTTCGATCAAGAGTTCCGCGATCCTGCCGAGATTTTTCACGCCCATGTAGATCACGATCGTCCCGGGACTTCCGGCCAGCCACTTCCAGTCGATCGACGAGACCTCCTTTTCCGGATTCTCATGGCCCGTGACAAAGGTCACCTGGCTTGCAAAATCCCGGTGGGTGACCGGGATCCCCACACATTCAGGAACCGCGATCCCGCTCGTGACCCCGGGGATCGCTTCGCAGGGGATGTTGTGCTCGCGGAGGACTTCCATCTCCTCGCCGCCGCGGCCGAACAAAAACGGATCTCCGCCCTTCAGCCGGACGATGATCCCTCCTGCCTGGGCTTTTTCGACGAGCAGCTTCTCGATATCCTCCTGCTTCATCGTGTGATGACCGCCGTATTTTCCGACATCGATCTTCTCCGCACGTTCCGGCAGAGAGGCGATGATCTCGTCACCCGGCAGCTGATCATACATGATCACATCCGCGGAATCGATCACCTCGCGGGCACGGAACGTCAGAAGACCAAGGCCCCCCGGACCTGATCCCACGAGATACACCTTCCCGGGTTTTTTTGCCTCTCCGGCAGATTCTCCGAGAGCGAGCTTCGCCTCGGCGATCAGTTCGGCGGCAACGGTCCGAAGCTTGATCCCGGCTATTTTCGCTCCCTCCAGATCCATCACATCCGCAGTGATCCGCTCGGCACGGGTCCCGTCGAGCGAAAGCACCTCCGCGGTCAGGTGCTGGTTTTCGCAGAAGATCCCCATCGGGGTAAAGCATCCGCCGCCGACCTCTTCCATCACGATCCGCTCGATCGCGCAGTCCAGAGCCGACTGCGGATCGTTCAGGGGAGCAAATGCCGCCCGAAGTTCGGGCGTGTCCCGGCTGACGACCGCCACCGTCCCCTGATTTGGCGCCGGAACGAACATATCGGCCGGCATCCTGATCCCGTTTCGCTTATAATCGAGCCGCTTAAGGCCCGCCTCAGCGACCACGATCCCGTCATACAGCCCGTCGTCCAGTTTTGCAAGCCGCGTATCCAGATTTCCCCGCAGCATCTCGACCCGGATCCCTGAGCAGTTGGCATAATATCTGAGGAGCTGGGCTTTTCTGCGCAGACTCGAGGTCCCGATCACCAGCAGATCCTCCATCGTCCCGTTCATCACCAGATAATCATACGGCGGATCACGTTTCAAAACGGCGATCGTGAGAAGACCTTTGGGCCGTTCGGCGGGGATGTCCTTCATACTGTGGACAGCGCAGTCGATCTCGCCGCGGAGGATCGCATTGTCGAGTTCCCGCACGAACATCCCGAACCCGCCGATCTGATGAAGACCGCGGTCCGTGACCTTGTCACCGGTCGTTTTGATGATAACATACTCTGCTTCGATGCCGTTCTCTGCAAGAAGACCGATGACTTTTTCTGTCTGGGCAAGAGCGAGTTTGCTGCCCCTTGTGCCGATCCGTATTTTAGACATGCTGATATACCGAGATGATTTTTTCCATCGAGGATGCGTCGTGGGCGGTCGAGAGGAAGTTGGTCTCAAACTGCGAAGGCGGGATGAACACACCGTCTTTGAGCGCTTTCTCGAAGAAGACGCGGAAAGCGGCGGTGTCCGACTGCTTTGCCTCAAGATAATTCTGCGGAGCCGTGCTTCTGAAGAAGTACTTGAAGAGTGATCCAAGTCTCACAAACGAGCCGGAGGCATTCGCCGGCAGCGACTCTTCGATCGCCCGGGTCTTTTCGTCGAGTTTCCCGTAGAGGCTCTCATTTTCGTGGAGGTAGACGTTTGTCGCTATGCCCGCAGCCATCGAAAGGGGATTTCCGTTGAAGGTTCCGGCATTGTAGACGCCGCCCGACGGGGAAATAAGTTCCATGATGTCCCGTCTGCCGCCGAACACGCCGATCGGGAGACCCCCGCCGGTGATCTTGCCAAGCGTGGTGAGGTCGGGTTTGATGCCGTATTTTTTCTGCGCTCCGCCGATACCGAGCCGGTATCCGGTGATGACCTCGTCGAAGATGAGAAGAACATCATGGGCCGCTGTGATCTCGCGGACCGCGGCAAGATAGCCGTCGTCCGGGAGGATCGGGCCGATGTTTCCCATCACCGGTTCGAGGATGAATGCGGCGATCTCTTTGTCCTTTGAAAGCAGCTCTTCGAGCGCTTCCGTGTCGTTATACGGAACCTGACGCGTCTGGGCCGCAAACGACGGGGGGACGCCAAGCGAATCCGGCGTTCCGTGCGTGGTCGCCCCGCTTCCTGCGGCGATCAACACCGCGTCATGGGCTCCGTGGAACCCGCCTTCGAGCTTCACGATCCCGCATTTCCCGGTAAAGCCGCGGGCAAGCCGGATCGCGGCAAGCGTGGCCTCGAGACCGGTCGAGACGCATCTGAGCATCTCGATCGAGTCGTGATCCCGGATGATCCTTTGCGCAAGATCGATCTCGAGCTTTGTCGGCGTGCCGTAGAGCCACCCGGCGTCGAGCTGTGCCTCGATCGCCTTTTGGATCACAGGATTCGCGTGACCGAGAAGCAGGGGGCCGTATCCCATGCAGCAGTCAATAAGCGAAGCCCCGTCTTCTGTTTTGAGGACTGCTCCGCTCGCAGATTTCACATAAAACGGATAGGGTTTTATCGCACGCACCGGACTAGAGACCCCGCCCGGAAGGCAGGTCTTTGCTGTGGTAAATAACTCTTCACTTTTCATGGCAGCATCTCCGCGGCCTCTTTTGCAAAATAGGTGATGATCAAGTCGGCCCCTGCCCGTTTGATCGCAAGAAGCGACTCCATCATGATCTTCTTTTCATCGATCCAGCCGTTCTGGCCTGCAGCTTTGATCATCGCATACTCGCCTGATACCTGATAGGCCGCGACCGGCAGATCGGTCGACTCCCGCACATCCCGCAGGATGTCGAGATAGAATCCTGCGGGTTTCACCATCAGGATATCCGCTCCCTCCACCTCATCCAGATAGGATTCGCGGATCGCTTCCCTGCGGTTTGCCGGGCTCATCTGATAACTTGTCCGGTCTCCAAACGAGAATCCCGAGTCGGCGGCTTCGCGGAACGGACCGTAGAGGGCGGACGCGAATTTGGTCGAGTAGGACATGATCGGGGTGTTTGAAAAACCCGCCTCGTCCAGTGCTTCGCGGATCGCGAGTACCTGCCCGTCCAGCATGCATGACGGAGCGATCATATCTGCTCCGGCAGCCGCCTGACTGACCGCGATCTTCTCCATCAAAAGGAGCGAGGCATCGTTGTCGAGCTCTTTTCCGCAGAGGATCCCGCAGTGTCCGTGCGAGGTGTACTCACAGGCGCAGGTGTCGGTGATGACGACCAAATCGGGCACGGCGGCTTTGATCCGTTTGGTTGCTTCCTGAACGACGCCGTTTTCGGCAAATGCGCCCGACGCTTCGGTGTCTTTGCATTTCGGGATCCCGAACAGAAGAACAGCGCGGATACCTGCGGCCTTCATCTCCTCTGCGACCTCTTCGGCACAGGAGAGGGGATAGCGGAACTGACCGGGCATGGAGGCGATCGGAACCGGCTTTACCGCGTTCTCGTCGAAAAAGAGCGGCATGATCAGTTCATCTTTTACGAGTCTCGTTTCCTTAAACATCGGCTGAAGGATATTCTGCCGGAGTCTTCTCATTCTGATCTGCGGATACATGATACTTCACCTGAAATTATTGCTTTGAGGAGATTTTCTGCGGTCTGTGTGTCGGTACATTCTGCGCTCGCCCGGATGCTTTTCGCCGCATCCTCGAGCAGTTTTTTCGTTAGAGCGCTCGTCAGGTCGTCGATCACCGATTCAAGATAGGGATCGGCGTCCCTAAGGCGGGAAAGCGCTTTGTTCTTTTCCCGCTGACGGATCTCCTCGGCCCATGTGTAAAGGGTCTTCGTCAGATCGCCGGAAGCCGCACGGTTGAAGGCCTTGATGAACTCCGGGAGAGCTGCTTTGGCAAGAACGTCCGCATGCTCGCACTCGGTTTTGCGTGCGGCGAGATTCTTTTCCGAGATGGTTTTCAGATCGTCGAGTGTTTTCAGCGAGACGCCCGGAACGTCCCGGCAGGCATCGTCGATGTCCCGCGGCTGGGCGATGTCGATCAGAAGAAGATGCCTGGGCTCGGGATCGAGCGGCCAGAACCGTTCATTCATCGTCTCGGCAAGTTCGTCCGCATGGATGATCAGGTGCGGAGCTCCCGTGCAGGAGATGACGACGTCTGAAAGAGCGATGCACGGATAGAGCTGATCGAGCCGCATCGCCCGTCCTTTGATCTCCTCTGCGAGAAGGACAGCCCGGTCAAAGGACCGGTTCGTGACATAGATCGCCCGGAGATTTTTCTCGCAGAGGGCGCGGGCGACCAGGGTCCCCATCTCGCCGCCACCGACGACCAGGATGTTTTTTCCGTCGAGATCGCCCATCAGCTCCTCGGCGAGCAGAACCGCGGCCGATCCTATAGATACCGCCCCTTTGTTGATGGAGGTCTTCTGCCTAATCGACACGCCTTCCCGGATCGCGGTGTTCAGACAGACGTCGGTGATGACGTCATTTGTATTGTGCGACTCGGCAAGTAAAAGCGAACGCCGCATCTGTCCGAGGATCTGATCCTCGCCGATGATCATCGACTTCGTGCCGGCGGCAAGTTCCAGAAGATGCATGAGGGCGGCTTCGCCTTCGAGAATCTCGAACCCGAACCGGTTTTCTCCGTGCAGGAAGTCCCGGAGCTGCTTGGCACTCCCGTGCACGAGGATCTCGACCCTGTTGCAGGTCTCAAGAAGGACCGCTCCGGGAAAGATCCTGGCGGCTTTTTCAAAAAAGGCGGCTTCATCCTTGAACCTGAAAAGGCCGAGGACATCCTCGCGGTATTTGCTGTGATCTGCGGTCGCCACCGCGATTTCGGTAAGAAGTGTCCGGCTCATAGATATTTTTTACAGATTTCAGTCGACGGAACGCCTGATACGCAGGCATTCTGTATCTCCGCATCATCGATCACGGCCCGGAGGATCTCTGCCCTCCGTGCCTGATCGGGAACGATCGTTTTCAGCTCTTCACGGAGCGTGTTTTGCAGGAGGATCATATTGTCGAGCCACGGAAGATGCGCCTGCAGATAGGTCCTGATGAAGGCCGGGACGACAGGGGCCGCTTTTTCGGTCGTGACGGCGATCTGATACTCGGCCCCGGAAACAACGGACGGGATCCGGATGTTTCCTTCTCCTGTCGCATTGTTGTATAACTTTCCGGCTGCTTTTGCGATGGCACAGAGCCGCTTGTTCTCTTTTTCATCCGAAAGGGCGGCAATGACGATGTCGTGGCGGCCGATCAGTTTCTCGAGATCCTCGGGTTCCATATCCGAAATCGCGAGCTGCTTGATGGAGGCATTGGAAAAGGAGAAGATCTCGGGCGAAATTTCTTCGGCAACGATGGTCATCCTCGCGGCCGACGTGAAATGGCGGGCTTTCCGGACTCCAACCTCACCCGCGCCGAACACGAGGACACGGGATTCTGACAGATCGAGGAACAGCGGGATCATACTATAACGTCTGCGGGGAATCCGCTTTAATGTACTGTTTTCCACGCTCTGCAGAGAAGATCTCCGCCAGGATGCCTTTCGCCGAGACAGGCATCAGATGAGTGTAGGAGCCGAGAGTATTGTTGAAAACGACTCCGTCTTTTCCGTCGATTATGCCGGTTCCCCGCGAGAGCGTGTAGGCGAACTGCGTGCCCGGATCCATAACAACCCCGCTGTAATGGAACTCGTGTCCCTTGAACGGATACGTTTTTCCGGCAAGGACGGCGGATCCTTCCACATATCGAAGGGTCTTTCCGGCAGGCATCACGGTGTCGCCGGCAAAGACCCCGCACATCGGATAGACTGCGTCGTCTTCCCTTCCCAGCCAGCCTTTTTTCAGGGTGATCGACCGGGTGAGGTACATCAGACCGCCGCACTCCGCATAGATCGGGATCCCCGCCTTTGCTTTTGCAAGGACCGCCTCCCGCATCGCGGTGTTTCTCGAAAGCTCCTCAGCAAACATTTCCGGGTAGCCTCCGCCGAAAATATACCCGTCAGCATCCGGCAGGGTGTCATGGAGCGGGCTGAATTTTGTGACCTCACAGCCCTGACTCTGTAAAACTGCTTCCAGTTCGCCGTAGTAAAAGGTGAACGCCTCGTCAAAGGCGACCGCGATCCTTCGCGATGCCGCCGGCCGGGAGGCAAGCGATCCGGTGACCTGATTAGGCTCCGGCGTCACATCTTCCGCGAGGGCTTTGACCGCTTCGAGATCCACGTGGGCGCCGACATGCCGGATGATCCCTTCGATCGTTTTGGCAAAACCCGGGTCCCGCATCCCTTCCACGAACGGAACGAGGCCGAGATGCCGCATGGAAAGATCCATATCCGGGCTTCGGGGGACTGCGCCGAGAACGGGGATCCCGCAGTAATATTCTATCGCCTCGGTCGCCTTGGTCACGTGATGTCCGCCGCCGGTGTTATTGAGGATCACGCCTTTGATCCGGACTTCCGGGTCGAACGCCTGGAACCCCTTCACGAGAGCGGCCGCAGACCTGGTGATGCTTCGGGCATCGACCACGAGGATCGTCGGGAGGGAAAATCGTTTCGCGATCGCCGCGGTACTGCCGACATCAGTGAACGAGTCGCGACCCTCGTAGAGTCCGCGGACCCCTTCAACGATCCCGATGTCCGCACCTTTCGCCCCGTAGGAAAAAAGACCGGAGAGTTCCTCATCGGTCTGGACGAAGGTGTCCAGATTGTAGGACGGTCTGCCCGTGACACCTGAAAGATAGGAGGTGTCGATGTAGTCCATCGCGACCTTGTAGGTCTGAACGACCGCGTCCTTTGCAAGAAGGCCGGCAAGACCGAGCGTGATGCTGGTTTTTCCGGCGCCCGAACGGTCTCCCGAGATCAGAAGCGACTTCATCACATGCTCCTTAAGACGGCTCCGAACTCGCTTTCAACGATATTGTGGACGCCGAGGGTCTTTGGATGGAGATCAACCTCGACCATGACATGGGCATGTCCCTGCTCTTTTAATGGGAGGACCTGACGCGGCCCGTTCGTAACGGAGAATACTGTGATCCCGGCGAGGGCGGCGGGCGAAACTGCGTGCGGGACCCCGACGAGAAGAATGAACTCGGGTTTCACCTCAGCGATCCTTTCCGCGATCCGCGGGCCGTTTCCGCCGTACTCGTCCAGAGATCCGATGAGTTCCGGATCGATCCCGCGGGCACGCAGCTCCGCAAGGATCATCGCGGCGTCCCCTCTGACTTTCGGCAGACCGCGGGCTTCGAGGTTTGCGACAAAGGTAACGTTCGCTTCCGGCGCACATTCATACACGGCGCAGAGATGGTCGGCGAACATATACGCCGTCTCCTTCTTTGCGTTCATGATCGCCATGCCTTTTTTCCCGGAACGAAGCAGCTCGGCGAGTTTTGCGGCGGCAACATGTTTCAGATCGCCGCGTGACGGGGCGATGTAGGTTTTGCAGGCAGCTCCCCGGTCCCGTTCGGTCTGGTTCGCGGAGGCAAGGACGCCTCTCTGCCGTTCGAGTTCCTCCTCGGAGATCCAGCCGGCTTTTGCCGCCGGCTCGAGCGCGGCGATGACCCCGGCGATGTTCTCGCGAAATCCTGCATGGATCGAGACGCCTATCGCGGGGGTCGTGATGCCGGATGCTTCGATCGCGGCATCGAGATCCTCGCCGATGATCATCGAAACGCATGTCCCGACAACGGCGATCCGGCGGGGAGAAAACTCCTTTTCCGCATACCGGAGAACATCTTCGAGGATGTTCTGCCCGCCGAAGATGAACTCCTCGTCCCCAAGCGAGGTCGTCAGAACGCGGATCCCGTCCTCCTCCAGGAGTCGGGCGTGTTTGAATGAACAGCCGGACGGGCCGTGAAGGATCGCGAGATCGACATTCAGATCCCGAAGGGTGTACAGGGCTGCAACAATGGAGCTTGGACGCGGCTGAACGTAACGCATTGTTATCTCCAGGTTTTTACGGCGAGGAGGACAGCCGCGTTGTGTTCTTTTGCAAGCGAAAGAGCCCGGACCCTGGCGTCCGCGAAGTTCAGGCCGCCTGTTTTGCTCACGGCGATCGTCTGGACCGGGGAGATGTCTTCGATCGTCTGACGGATAGCGTCATCCAAAAATCCCTCACAGACGGCCTTATGTTCCTCACCGATCACGAGAACGATCTCTTTGTCCGGAACAAGGTTCCTAAGGTAGGCGGCCGCGGCAAGGGTGGTCGCCTTTGTCGTTCCGCTGTTTGCGTTGTCGAGGAACGGCACGCCGTCTTCAATATAATACTGCATACGTCCTTCGATCGCGGCAAATCCCGCAAGCCTGCCGGGGTCCAGGCCGAGCAGAAGACCGGCGGCCGCGGCGCATTTGAGCGGTTCGCGGTATCCGGCGAGCGTAAGGAGCGGATTTCTGAACGATCCGCCGTTCCAGGAAAGGACATCGCCTTCGACGGATACGAGATCGTCGATGACATGCCAGCCGGCTTTCAGCGGGACGCCCTTTGGGACGAGAACGGTTGTGCATTTTGCAAGCGACTCAAGTTTTGCGGCAAGGGCGCTCTTCTTTCCTGCGGCGATAGGATAATCGTCCGGGGATGTCAGAACGCCGAGTGTTCCTATCCCGGTAACGCCTGCGGAGACTTCGGCAACGAGCCATTCCGCATGATGCGTCTTCGCGCCTCCAGCGGCGAGAAGGACGGATGCGGGCGTGATGCTCTTTTTCCAAAGCATGGTCCCGTCCGGATACACATAGGTGCCGCGGCTCGTGTGAAGCACGCCTTTTGTCGTGAAAAGTGACGCGATCGCAAATGACACGGTGGTTTTTCCCCGTGCACCGGTCACTTCGATGACTGTTTTCGGCAGAGGACCGGCGAGGCGGCGGGTCATTTCATGGTGGGAGATGACCGGGGTTTTTGTATTGAGGAGAGGATATGCCGGATCGAGATGGACCGGGGAGGTGACCAGATCATACTGTCGGGAAGCGGCCTCTTCGGGCGTGAGACCGACACCCCGGTAAACATCCAACGCGTCCACATCGTCGCCGTTTCGAAGAAGAGCTTCGGCAAGGATCGTTCCGCCGTGGATCGTGTCGAGAACGAGGACCTTCATGCATCCTCCGGAAGAGTGAGGGCATTGGCCGCATTCTTGAGCATCAGTTCTGCGAGCAGCGGATCGATCCCGATTGGCTCGGCATAGACGAGGGGGATCACGCGGCCGTCAGCAAGCGTGAAGGTCCCGCGTTTTTTTCCGGCTTCAAGCCCGAGGATCTTTGGGATGTCACGCAGGATATGGATCCCTTTTGCAAGGAAAAGCGGGACGACGATGAGGATCTCCAGATCCTCGCTTCGCATAAGATCCAGACCTTCGGCAACGGTCGGATTGCTGTATTCAAGAAAACAGGATCTGATCAGATAGTCACCGCCGTGCTCTTTCATCATCTCGGCGGTCGTTGTTATCAGCTCCTTGTTGTACTGGAGTCTGCTTCCATGACCGACCAGTAAGAGACCTTTCACACTCATACGTTTTGATAGGTTATTCACACACATAAATTAGTATGACTAAATGTTCGCAATCGTAATATTAAGTTTGGCAAGCCAAACTCATTCATATGATAAAAATCGAAAGTATGAAATATGATATGATTAGTACAATCTAACTATGACATCTGCACTATCGGCGTACCTCGCGCTTCTTCATTCGGCAAAGAAAGAGGAACGTCAGCTTGCCGCAGAAAACCTCGGGGCCCTGGGTCCGGCGGCCATCGACGCGATCCGCCCGCTTCTGGCTGATCCCGAGTGGCGGCTTCGGTATCGTGCGGCCGAGATCATCGGATTCACTGCCGAGCCGGCGGGCGTCCCTCTTCTTACCCCGCTCCTTTGCGATGAAAAGGATCATGTCCGGTATATGGCGGTCAAGTCACTTGGACGCTGCGGAACCGGCGATCTTCTGCCGGTCGTCTCGCCGCTGCTGGATGATGAAAATCCGTTTGTCCGGCGGATCACTGCCGGGGTGCTTTCCGGCTGGAAGAAATGAGCCGCGGAGACGGGATGTTCAAAGAGGGTCTTGTGTTGTTTGCGGCCCGGGATTTTGCCGGAGCGGCGGGGTGCTTTACGCACGCGCTGCAGGAAAGCCCGGAGAATGCGAACTATTATTATTACCGCGGGGTCTGTTTTCAGGAAACCGGCGCCAGAGATAAGGCGATAGCCGATTATACTTCTGCTCTCGTCCGCCAGCCTTCAGCCTGTCCTGTCAGATACAACCGTGCGGAGCTGTATCTGGAGACGGGCGATCTGGGGAAAGCAGAGGAGGATTTTGCCGAGATCCTCAGATCTGCAGAGCAAAAGGATCCCCACTGGTCTGCACTTGCCTACCTCGGCCGGGGTCTGATCCGGCTTGAGGAGGGGGAGGTGGAACTGGCGGTGAAGTATCTGTCGGCAGCAGAGGATCTGGCAAAAATGGATGGGGACAAACTGCTTCTTGCGAGGATCGGGGACGAGCTCGAGAGAAGCGGGTTTTAGATTTTTTAGTTCATTCCTGAACGGACGAACCGTGCAAGCAGGGCGTCCATCTGGATGTCGGCGTCGGCCCCTTCGCTCATGCGGAAGTCTGCTTCGCCGAGGTGGTCGATGAGATCGACTTTGAGCCGGCGGTCGAGGGTCTCGGAACGGGAGATCTCCCGGTAGAGCTGGTTTAGGAGTTCATTCGGCGCGATCCCCTTTTCATACATGAGGGTATGGAGCATCCTCTCCGCGGTCTCAAAGTCGCCTTCCAGACAGAGGGAAAGAAGAGCAGTGATCTCGTCGGGTTTTGCATTCGAGGTGATGGCGTAGATGTTTTCGGCGGTGACATGGTCCGAGACGATGGCGGCCCCCTGCAGGGCGTTGATCGCTTTTCTCATGTCTCCGAGCGATACGTAGGTGAGAGCGGCGCAGGCTCCTTCGTCGATGGTGATCCCCTCTTTTTCTGCGATGCGGGCCATTTCCTGACAGATCGCGTCATCGGTGAGGGGACGGAACCGGTAGATCGCACACCGGGACTGGATCGGGTCGATGATTTTCGATGAGTAGTTGCAGGAAAGGATGAACCGGCAGGTCTCGGCGTAGTTTTCCATGGTCCGGCGAAGGGCGGCCTGGGCATCCTGCGTCAAAGCGTCCGCTTCGTCTAAGAAGAGGATCTTGAATGTTGCTTCCCCGAGGGGAGCGGTCCGTGCGAACTGTTTGATCTGGTTTCTGACCACATCGATCCCGCGTTCATCGGAGGCGTTGAGTTCGCGGAAGTTCATGTTCCAGGTGTCGCCGAACATTTCACGGGCCAAGGCAACGGCGCATGTGGTTTTTCCGACGCCTGCCGATCCGGTGAAGAGGAGATGCGGAAGGGCCCGGGTCGCGACATAGGAGCGGAGCCGTTCGACGACGTCCTGCTGCCCGACGACTTCGGCGAGATTTTTGGGCCGGTATTTTTCTATCCAGATTTCGGGGGAGACATCCATAATGAATGATAGTTGGATGTTAGAACCAA
>NZ_KE387272.1:0-8730 GCF_000430905.1 Methanocorpusculum bavaricum DSM 4179 | reverse complement strand
GAACTTGCGACTGCGGGACGGCGACTAAATCTTTTCGTGTTAGTACAGTGTCCTGAATATATGGGGTTATTATCGGTGAAATGATCCTCCCTATTTTCGCCCGGATTTTGAAAAAAAGTATCCTGAATTGTCCATTTCACTGAACGAGATACGCATCGATATTCCAGAGGAGATACAGCGGCACATCCAAAACGACACCGCATGCATCCGTATGGATACCGGGTAGTTCAAGGCTTGCCCGTAATGCATATTTTGGCTTGTATCTTCTTCTATATTCTTTCAAACTCTTTGCCTGCGTATTTCGTGATGCTTTTGCCTCTATTGGGATCATCAGCATATCATCCTGAAAAACAAAATCGACTTCAGCCTTATTTCCTGATTTCCAGAAATACGGTGTGACGGATTTAGCTGCTATCAATTCAGTCAGAACAAAATTCTCTGTCAGTGCTCCCCGCATGAATGCGAACTGAGGATCCGGAGACATTAAAGCGGCGGCAGGAAAATTACTCAAACGCCTCAGCAGCCCTGCATCGCAGAAATATAACTTGAAATACGTCGTATCCGCAAATTTTGACAAGGGATAATCCGGAACGTCCACTTTCAGAACTTTATAAACCAACCCCGCATCGGCAAGCCACTGTAACGCATCTTCCAGATCGCGTGATTTGGCACCAGTTCTGACATGAGAAAAGATGAATTTTTTATTGTCTTTTGCAAGCTGGCCTGGTATCGAATCCCAGATGAGTGTTACCTTCGGATAGTCAGATTTTGGCACATGTCTGGCAAAATCTTTCTGGTACATCTCGAGAACAGCGTCAAGAATTCGTTCGACCTCCGAGATGTCACGCGTTGTAAGCCAGGTATTCACAACCTCCGGCATACCTCCGGTCATCAAATACTCACGATAAAGAGATTCCAGTTTTGGAAGAATTGATCTTGGGATACCGTCAATTTGCTTCTTTTTGAGCTCTTCATAAAGGTATGAATTCTCCGAGGCAAGCAGAAACTCCGGGAAAGATAACGGGCGTAATGTAAGGATGTCGACTTTACCGACCGGAAATGACTTACAGGCGGCAAGTGCGGTTCCTAGTAACGATCCGGCACACACCAGATGCAATGTTTTCAGGTCTTCACAAAAATATTTGAGCGAGGTGATCGCATTGGGACATGCCTGTATCTCATCGAATATCAGAAGAGTCACACCCGGCTCGATTTTTTTTCCGCGCTGAAAACCAAGCTCCTCTATGATCCTTTGAGGCTCGAGATCTTTTTCAAATATTGTGCAAAGGTCAGCTGACTTTTCAAAGTTAAAATACGCCGCGTCTTCAAAACAATCCTGACTGAACGTGTTGAGAAGCCATGTTTTCCCGCACTGACGAACGCCTTTTACTATGAGCGGTTTACGATCGGGATCATCCTTCCATTTTACAAGATCAGTATAGAGAAGCCTTTGCATCAATAATAATTACACACCATTTCAATATTAAGTTTGTGTAAGTTGCGCACTTTTTTGATATCACTTTGGTGAAAAATAAACACCTTTATTATACTACTTTGGGGCAACACAAGCAAGATTAGACGTCCTGTTAAAAAAGAAAGATGTGCTCACCCGCTCGCACGTCTCTCGACTTGGTCGCAAATTAAATATTTGGTCACAAGGCAAAGCCTTGCTCGCGTCCAACCCGTCCATCACACGAAAATAATAAAATAGGCTGGGTGGATATGCATGGGAGAAAGGAAAGGAGTTGGGATAAGTGCGGACACATGAGAAAGCCCACCGCGAATTCTCGCGTTCGCAAATCAAAGATTTGCTCTCCGCTTCGGGCTTCCAGCCCTCGCTTGAATCGCATTTTTCTTGCGCCTGCGTGCTCTGCTCCGGCTTATGCGTGCAAATCGGAGATTTGCGTGCCGCCTCAAACAGGCTTTGCCTGTTTGGGCTTCGCCTACGCAGGAATCGCACGCCGTCTGGAAAAGTCCACGAGCTGAAAGCTCGTGAGACGTCTCAAGAGCCTTTGGCTCTTGGACAAATGCTGGGGAAAAACCCGTTCGCAAACTTTCAGTTTGCTCTCCGTTTCGCTTCGCTCACTTGCATGCGGGTTTTTCTGCTGTTACATTCAGTCGATTCTTCTATTTTCATATAGGGATTTCCCCAATATCCCAATCTCTTTTCTGATTTTGGGGTGCGGGGAGTGACTGCGGGCTGCCCCGAAGGGGCGGCCTCAGCTGAGGCGGATCGGCGGCGCAGCCGGCGATCTTAGCGAAGCAAGTTTTCGAAGGAAACTTGCGGCCAAGTCGCTAGACTTGCGAGTCGGCGCGGAGCGGCCCGCGGCGGGGAATCCTAGGGTTGTGTGTTTAGGAAAACGGATTTTCTTTTTTCTGGATGGCGTACTCTGAATTCGTGTACGGAATTCTTTGGAACTATAAGAAGTCCCACCGCGAATAATCGCGAATCTCCGCGAATCGCATTTTCCTTACGCTGTCTTCTTGTCCTCGTCGTTTTACTCCTCGGCCGCGTTCCTATGCTTCGCCTGATCGGCTCCGCATGGCCGGAACGCCAGCGTGGAAAATGCTGGAAAACCCGCGTCGCGGGTTTTCTTTAAAGAATCTCAAATCCTTAAAAATTACAAACAAGATCAAGATTTTATCAGGAGAAAACCCGCGACGCGGGTTTTCCAGCATTTTTCGTTCCGCCGTCCCGACCACGCGGAGCCGATAAGGCGAAGCGTAGGGACGCGACCGAAGGTCAAGAGGGCGGAACAGGAAAAATGCGATTCGCGGAGATTCGCGATTATTCGCGGTGGGATTTCTCATGCATCCACACCCAACCATCTCCTTTTCTGCAAGTATTCATGCTAATCCAAGCGAAGCTTCCGTAACCTGAGTTTACCCCGAATGGGTGGATGAGGGGATGATGCCGCATTTCATCCGAAAAAAAGAGTGAAACTTATTCCCAAACGCTTACGATCCCATCAATCTTTATTATCTCTTAATCGACGACTATATGAGGCATTTTTCAATATATTATTATAATCCTCTTCTGATACCTGCTGAATAATGAGGTGCCCAGGTTTCTCTACAACATTTAATTTAACTATCTCTCCCATGTTCATTTCTGGAAGGGAAGGTTCAATAGATGTTATGAAATCATCATAGTATTTATCACTCGCCTCAATTTGCCCATTGACAAGTAATGTCGCAAGATGATCTAACTCGTCTTTATATTTCGTCTCAAATTGAACTAATTGAGTATGCCAATCTTTTATAATAGTGTCTTTTTTATAATTCGGAATGATTTGATATACATTATTGATAACAAAAAAACCGCCAGAGAGAGTTCTATAAATCAACCTAATCCTAATTATTGGAAAATTAGTATTACACTGTATTTTATCTCTTAATTTATCAAAAAGGTATTGAGATTCATCAATAGAATATGAGATATGAATCTTCTGACTATCTCCATGCGTTAGGGCAGAAATACGCATTGTATTAGCAGTAAAATATCTTTTCTCGTTACTACCATTACTCAATTCAATAACTGTCTGGAGATCTACACAAGGTGCGGGATAAGGGGAGAGATTTTCTAAAACACCTGTTAATCGAAATTTGGATATAAAGACATATTTATTCTCTGGCACATCACAATACAGATTTGGTTGTTCAATTTCAAATTGTAAATCGTTTAGCCAAGGTAATGGTTGATCCTTCATGACCCTGTCCATCTTCATTTCAAGCAATTGATCTCTCATGGCATAGTGTTGCTTAGATGTTGTAATCACGTATACTGCAGTAATTATCACGAGAAATCCACCTGAAATCACTGGTACCAAAGACAAACAATCATTATCTGTAATAAAACAATACACTCCCGTACCTACTAAAAATAGTCCGAAGAGGATAAGAATAATAATAGTTATAGTAATTTCATTCAATATCTTTTTTTTAGGCTCTGATTTTTTATCCATTGAAATCCTCACACGATAAATAGTGTAATGTTAGCTTCAAGACTCACCCAGATTAAGAAATATGCAATTACTCACATTTTCATCTCATTGCGGTGATGACTGAATATAATTTTACTTATTTTTTGGATGCTTAATGATTTCTACAAAAATCAAATTCGCTATCTTTTATGTTAATTAATACTTAAAATGCAGGGGATTTCTCAGGTATTATATTCATATCATCCCAGAGAACAAAAAGTACCATTACACATCCCGCTAAATGCCTCTATTATCTGAAAGCAACTGAAATCAATTCGCGATTATTATTCTATTTCGGCAAGACGTGGAATCATGAATGATACCTTCCCACAAAATCCCGTACACGAAACCAAAATAAAATAAAATAAAAAACAGCAGAAAAGAAATACCTGCCTCGCTCGCAAGTCTATCGACTTGGTCGCAAGGCAAAGCCTTGCTCAGCTAACGATGAGCCTATAGGCTCCTCCCGCCTCCGCTGAGGTCGACCGCCTTCAGCGTCCAACCCGCCCACACCTGATGACCTCGTCCTCGGTCACAATCTGATCCATCCTGGCGTCGAACTCCTCCGTCGGAATGCACTCCACCTCCTGACAGGCATACGCCATACCGATCCGGGGGATATCCGGATTCGTTTCAAAAAAGCGGTCATAGTATCCGGCACCATAGCCGAGCCGGTGCCCTTTTCGGTCGAACCCCACCATCGGGACGAGGACCGCGTCGATCGAGGATGCCGGGGCGGGTCGTTCTTTCGTCAGGGGTTCCGGGACCTTGAATGTGCCCGGTTCGAGCTGATCCATCGACGTGAGATACGAGAGCCGGAGCGTATGGGTCTCCTTCTCGATGATCGGGACGAGCACCGTCTTCCCCTCTTCCAGAAGGCAGTTGATGATCACCATCGACTCGACCTCCGGATCCTTCGCCACATAGGCAAGGATCGTCTGATAGGGTTTCAGAAGTTCCTGCAGCCGGCAGGTGATGTAGTATCCCTTCGCCCGCCGGTCCCCTAAAGACAGAGCTTCGCGTCGTTCCTTAAGTATAGTGCGAAGCTCTGCTTTTGTCGTCATTTCCGATTCGTTTTCCGCACGCGGACCGCAACGCCGCGGTTCGAGCGTTTCATCTCGTCAGCGCCCATCGTGGTTTTGCCGGTCGCCTGATAGCCTTCTCCGCCGACAAACACCTCATCGCCTTCACGAATATTCGGATCGCAGTCGGCGATTCCCGGCGCAAGGATATCTCCCTGCGGGACGAACCCGTCCGAGATCCAGACCCGGTATCCGTTGATGTGCTTCCAGCCTTCGTGGGTCGGGCGGAGCAGACCCGTCTCCGGGTCGATCGAGAAGAGCTGGGTCTTCCTATCGTAGATCTTCTGGTTCGGGTACCGGCCTTTCGGGAGCCAGCCTTTCGTGTCGACGAGTTCGCCGAACTGCCAGAGGAGCGTGCCGCGGATCGGATCCGTGCGGCGTTTTCTGCTCTCGCGAAGCGTGTCGTTCAGGGCACGCAGCGAGTCCTGCGAGAGCGGTTTATCGTCATTACAGGTGAACTCGAGTTCCACGCCGGCTTTTTCGGCGGCGGTCTTTGCGACCTCTTTTGCCCCGCCTTCCAGATGGCAGATGACTCTGTCATACCGGTGCTTCGTTAAGTAGGCGGTAAGGTATTCGACCAGGATCGCGGACTCTTCCCTGTCCCAGTATCCGGTCACCGGCACATCATAGTGGCCTGCCGGATAGATGAGTTCGAGTTCCCGCGGGACGACGCCTAAGGGCGAGGTCACGATCACTTCATGGGCACGCCCGTCAACTACGCGGGAGAACAGCTGATGGGATCTCGAGAGCGAGTAGGGTTTTCGTGCGGCGCAGGGAAGAAGGACGCAGACATCGGTCCTTGAAGGGATGAACCGGTTGATGACCCTGTCTTCGAAGAAGGCGATCTCGGCACGGGTCATCGACTCGGAGGAGTTTGCGAAGAACCGGGACGAACGGACGACCGGAAGGTTCACTGCAAAGCCTGGTCTGCGGTCGACGTGCCGGAGGAGGGAGACCTGCTCGGCGTGGAGTCTGCAGCGCATCTCCATGAACTCGCGGAGCTGGCCCTGTTCGATCCAGACCCGTGCGAGAGCGATCTCTTTTTCGAGAGCCAGACGGTTGTGGAGTTTCAGATCGCCGGCTTTGCAGCCCGGACAATCGCAGATGCCTTTTTCCATATAGGAGGCATCGAACTCGCCTTCGGGCGTGCAGAACTTTTTCTGCACGGACGCAAGATCGACCGCGGTGTAGTCGAAGAGGTCGAATCCGAGATAGATCAGAGAAGCGGCGTTCGAGGGAAGACCGCATGCGGGGGCATAGCGTGCGGCGTCCGGGGGACAGACCGCAAGCAGTTTTTCCATGTAGTCCGCATGGCGGCGTGCGTCGGAGATGACGGTGTTCCAGTTCGAAAAGAGGAGCACGCTTCCTTCGACGGACTCGCTCTGCGGGTGAACGGCTGTCGGCTCTTCGCCTGCGACGAAGTATTTTTCAAACTCGGCTTTGCCTGCAGAAGGCGGGAGGTTTGAAAACCCGCGTTCCTTCAAGGAGGGGAAGACCGATTCGGTGTCGAGCACCGCAGGAGTGCTGATGTTTTCCTCGTCGGAAAGTTTCAGGTTCCCGATCCGTGCGTTTCCGTCGCGTTTTCGTGCATCGAACAGACTCATGTGATGACCTCGGCGTCCGGGAACTCTGTTCTGAAAAGTTCCGCCCATTTCTCTGTCGTTGAGATGGTGACTTTGGTGTCGGGGTTTGTCGCGAGCAGTCCTTTGAGGCCTTTGATCCCGTACTTCATCATCTCTTCGTCCCATGCGGGAACTTCGGCGGGTCCGGCCGGGAAGGTCTCGGCAAGTTCGTAGGGCAGGGGGCCGAACGGGGGCTTGAACTCGATGACCTCTTCAAAGATCCGCGGCACAGGTCCGCCGGCTGCGATGAGGGAGACCTCCGAGAGTTTTACGCGGGGGATCATCTCGTGATAGTTTGCGACCTCGGTCCGGCGGCATGATTCGCTGCCCCGGTAGAAGAACCGGCGTTTGCTGGCTCTGTCGAGGTGTTCGATCTCGTCGACCCGTTCAAGGAGTCTCCGGTAACCGTCGAGCAGTTTCGGGTGGGCCCGGCACCTCTCATCGACGAGTTCCCAGAGTGTTCCGTCCTGGATCGCGGCACGGATCCTTGAGATCTCGGCCATGGTGACGGCGAGGTTGTGGCAGGCGAGGAGCTTTTGTTTGTCTGGGGATTTTTTCAGCTCTTCGACGGTATGACTGCGGCAGACGGGGCAGGCACACGGCAGTTCGCTCATCTCGTCGAGTTTGAGCGTTCCGTAGGTCGTGATATAGCGTCCTTCCTTCGCATAAAGCGCGTAGGCGGCGGAGTCGAAGACATCGCATCCGAGAGCCGCGGCGAGAGCAAACATGGAGGGGTGGCCGGCACCGAAGAGGTGGATGCAGGCTCCCGGGTTGAGTCCTTTTTTCGCGGCGATGATGACGTCGACAAGTTCGCGGTACCGATAGCTTTCCATTAAGGGGACGACGGCGCCGATCGGGCAGTAGGCAAAGCCCATGTCGGATACGGTTTTCCCTGCATATTCACGGAGGTCTTCAAAGACGGCTCCCTGGACAGGGCCTGAGAGGGGGGCGTCGGGACCGAAGATCTCTTTTGCCTCTCTCATTCTCGCCATGGTGATATCCATCTGGGCGATGACTTCTTCCCTGTCGGTGTCGGGGTGGGTGGGGATGTCGAGCGGGACCCAGATGTCGCTTCCGATGTCTCTTTGGAAGGAGAGGGTCTGAACGTTCGTGATATCGACGCTGCCGTAGACGGACATCTGGAAGGATCCCGAGTCGGTCATGATGAGTCCGTCGAAGTCGAGGACTTCGTGGAGGCCTTTTTCGAGGGCGGGGGCCCGGTAATCTTCGCTTTTGGAGAAGATGTAGGCGTTTGTGATGATGCCTTCGACGCCCATCTTTTTCATTTCCGCGGGCGGGATTATCTGAAGGTGAGGGTTGACGACCGGGAGGAGTGCGGGGGTTTTTATGACTTTGTCGCCGGCTTTGAGTTTGCCGACGCGGCCTGCTATGTCTTTATGGATGACTTCGAATGTTATTGCCATGGGATTATTCCTTGAATATCTGTCCTTCAAATGTAAGAATATTGCATGATGCGTTTGTCCATGCGTCGGGGTGGAGACCGGCTTTGTAGCAGGTTTCTCTGAGGAATTCTTCCGCGTCCCAGCCGTATTCGACGGCGACCTGGGGGAGGAGGAGGCCGGTATGCCCGTTCATTTCGGCGATGAGTCCGTGTCTGCCGACGATGACGGCAGACGGGCGTTCGCCCGGTTCGCATTCGAGAAGGAGGGGCTGGGTGAGGATGGTGACTTCGATCTTGATTTGTCTGAGTTCTCCTTCGTTTACGGGGTAGAACCTGGGATCATTGACGGCGGCATGCTGTGCGGCGTCTTTTATGGCGTCGGCGAGCGGTATGACGGGGAAGGGGAAGCCTATGCATCCCCTGAGGTCGCCGCATTTGGTGAGGGTGACAAAGACGCCTCGTTTTTCGGTGAAGATCTCGGTGAGCTCCGGGTCTCCGTGGGGTGGGTTTCCGGTTACTGCGGACTCAGCGTAGAGTCGTGCGAGTTGCAGGGCAAGCTGGCCTTCGGTCTGACTGAGAAGATGCATAATCATGTAGGTATTGGGTGTAAGAGATGATGAATTAAATGGCGGGGTGAGCCG
>NZ_AUMX01000016.1:0-58322 GCF_000430905.1 Methanocorpusculum bavaricum DSM 4179 | reverse complement strand
GTTGTTTTTTTCAGTGCATCGTAAAGAGGGCCGCTTAGATCGATTTTCATTCCAGTTTCCTCCCGCAGTTGTTACAATACTTCTGATTGTTTTGGATCGTGGTCCCGCAATCCGGGCAGGTGTTTTTCTGAAAAATGCGCGAAAAAATGCTTGAGTGTTTTGTATTCCCGGGGTTTTGTTCTGCAGATTTAGCTATGGCTGGCTCGATAGGGTCTGTCCATCCGGGGCCGTGTTCACCCGTAATTATGGGACGATTCAGTATTGCGTCATCAGTTGCCTGAATTCCGCCAACATTGACCGGTGCATTATTATCACCATAAATAATGATATTCGGGTTGGGTGTTACGTTACTCAGAGGACTCGGATCCATTTTATGTGTCTTTGCCAGTTCTAAATCCGCCTCGATCTGAGGGATCGAATCTCTGCCGTGTTTGCTCCCGATTGCGTTTCGCAGAGCTATGTTGAGAGCTTCTTCAGCGAGTACATATTCACCCATCCGGATGAATGTTCGCCCTTTCCAATGCCAGGCGACAACAGACTGTCTGGTGATATCAATACTTTTGTTATAATACGCAATAGCCAGATCATATTTTTCCAGATAATGATAAACACGTCCCGCCCCATGATATGCCCATGCATGACGCCGATCGATTTTTATTGCATGCTCAAAACAGTTGAGGGCATCAGAATATTTACCTAAATGAAGAAGGCACTCACCTTTTCCATGCAAAGCAAAGTAGGTTCTTTGCTTTCGTACAATTGCTTTATCGAAAGCATCGATCGCTGCTTCATAGTTTCCCTGGTGCATGCATTTCCAGCCAAGTTGTTCGTAATTGATACCAGATGTATGGGCTGCGCGATGATGGTGGGTACTCATCACTCATCATCTCCTAAGAAAACCTTCAGTTCTTTATCGATTCTTCCGGCAATAAATGACACAACCTCCCCATATCCCCGCACAATAACTAAAACAGCCGTATTATCTCCCGCCGTTAAAGCAACATCGATCCCTGCCTGTCCTTTCTTCGTGTATGCCGTATATGATTTGATTCCCTGTTTTGTTCCTTCAAACGAAGCCCCGAGTTTATTCATGATATATTTCAGGAAATTCTCAACCGCTGCAGAGTCCATAGTCGTAGTATATTTCAGCTGTGTTGTCTGCTCATTGATATCAGGAGAATAGGTATCTCCTGCGAAAATATGCACTGATCCGGCTCCGACACTCAGACGGGAATACAGATCATCAAGAAATTCATCCACATCATCTCCGGCATAATGGATCACTGTTCCCTTTGGTTTATGTATTTTCCCCTTATCCTTCCAGCGTTCAATAGCGTAATCTATCCGTTTACGCTCCGCATCGGACTGATAATCCACTACTATAAGATAGTCCATTTCAGATATGGAGTATGTTTTAAGACTATATATTTCTATCACCACATTGGATATTGTATTTTATGATAATTATATTTATTCTCCGTTTTGGAGAAATATTTATATCGATAAAAAACCAATGAAATCCTTGTGAGAAAAATGGAACTGAAAAATCTGTTCAAAAAAAGTAATGCGATTGACAAACTCAGGATCACAGAACTTCAGGAAGAAGAACTCAGACTCAAAAGCAGGATCAACCGTCTCAGAAAAGAGATCGATACAATTGAAAAAGACAAAAAGTGCCTTTTTAATGAGGGTATCGGTGCTGACCTGATCAAGAAAAAGATGATCGCTCAGGAGTTGAAACAGCTTGATATGAGCGGCAAACTCAAAATCAAGAACTTCCTGACCTTACACAAACAGTACATGTTTGTATCCAACCTCATCATCATCAAAAAGTATCAGCGGGATCTGGAAACCACCCAGGTCTGGAACAAAATCCAGAGTCTCTCTCCTGAAAACTTCGAGTCGGCCCTCATCAAAGTCAACCTGTCTGGAAAAGGTTTCGAGAATATTCTCGACGATCTCAACCGCATCTTTGCACTTGACATCACGGATTCTGATTCTGATGTTGACGAAGCAGAAAAGCAGATGTTTGACATCTGGAATAGTGTCGAGGCAGGCAGTCTGAATATTTCCGAAGCGGAAAGCATGCTCTCCATAGAAAAAGACATCGAAAAATCCTTAGAAAAAAGTGAGTTCTAAAAATGGCCCGCGGAATCTTTGGACGGAAAACCGGACTTGACAAGATCACCTCAGGTGATCTGCGGAGAACGGCTGCCGGGTTGGAATACCAGTATTCCACCCTTATGAAACAGATGAAAGAAGCTGACGAAAAAATTGAGGCAAACCTCTATGCCGGAAAAGATGCAGCTTCAGAAATCGAAACGCAGTTTGCTGCCCGGCAAGTTGCGAATCAAATGCTCATAAAAAAAGAACTCCTCCAACAGATCCTCGCGACCGAAAACAAACAGCTGGCAGTCGCAAACCTTCTGCGGATAAAAGAGGAAAAGAAAGACCTGGCACATCAGAAACACAACATATTCGATCAGGTCGATATGCATCAGCTTTTGGAAGAGCGTGAGAATACTGAGGTCTCGGCAGAAATCGAAAAAATGCGGGTCACTGAAATTCTCGCCTCAACAAAAGATGGATCATCTGATGACTATGTGCAAATCCTGGCTCTTATGAAAGCACTCAGCGTAGATGATGAAAGTATTGCCTCTGTAAGAATTGAGGTGGAAAAGCTCATTCTTGGGCATATAATTTAAGTGTCTAGGAGATAATAACAGATTACTTATTCAATTGGAGTTATAATGCTGTTTAATAAAAAAATTACCTGTTCCTGCGGTCATGAAAACCCGGCAGGAAGTCAGTTTTGCGGATCGTGCGGTAAAAGACTCGGAGGCCAGGCAAATGGCGTATGTCCCGCGTGTGGTGCAAAACTTGATCCGGGAGCTGCATTTTGTGGGAAATGCGGAGCAAAACTCCTGGATTCTCCGCAAACGATCAATACTGCCGACACCTCCAAAGAATTAGGCAAAAATCGTCAGTGGATGAGAATGCCGGGCGACTTCGCGCAGAGATTTGATATTCAGGATCTCCGCGGTGTCTTTGCAAAACGACTCACCGTAGAACAGGGGACAAAAGCCATTCTTCTTCAGGGAGGGATCTACAAAGGAGCACTTCCTGCAGGAGTGTACAATCTTGGAAACATCTTTGATACCATCGGTCAGTTGAGACTTGATGAACGGACAACTGTCATTCTTGTTGATGCCGGGGAAATCCCTCTTACATTTATGATCCCAAAAGGGGAGTTACGTTCAAAGAATGCCATATCTGTCGGAGCTTCAGGAAAAGTTACTGCACAGATCAAAGACCCGGCTGCCTTCCTTGAAAACTATTTGAAACGTGAACAGCACGTGAGTATTGCAGACATTGAAAGAAGCATCCACTCTGAGCTGAAAAATATTGTCCAGAATAAAATATCCCAATATACTGTTGAAGAGCTGTATGGAAATGCAGCTCTCAGCCAGGCACTAAGTTCCGAGTTCAGGAATAATCTGAATGCGAACTTTGGAAACAAAGGTATAGAGATCTCTCATCTGAATTGTGTGGGCTTTGATGAAGGGGCCTGGAAAGAGGTTCTTGGAGCGCGTGAGGATCTGCAGATCGAAATAGGCAAAGCGAAAGCAGAGTACGAAAAGAAAGCTTACCTGCGTGAAGCAGGAACGGAAGATGCCGTTGGTCAGATCAATGCAAACCATACCATAAAATCCCTTGATCAGGAACTGGGGAACCAGAGAGTTGATGCTAACTTAGGTCATGAACTAGCCAGGGATTCTAAAAAACATGATCACGAACTGGAAAAAGACCGCAAGGAGATCGAGCAGCTTCTGGAGTTCAAAAAACAGAACAAGGCGATCAAACGCGAGGATGAGAGGCAGCATATCGCAAATCTTTCCGAGGCATCGGTCGAAGTTCTTATTTCTCTGGTCGATGATCAGAAGGTCGGCGCCCTTGTCCAGCTTGAACTGGCGAAGAGAGCAAACAGCCTCACGCCGGAACAGATCCTTGCAATGAATGCAAAAGATCCAAAGGCAGCCGCCGAAGCATTGGCATCTCGTGCTAAACTTGAATCAGTTGAGCAGCTGAACGAATTTAGAATCAAGGATCAGCAGGCCTTCAATATGATGATGCAGAGTCAATATAAGGAGAATGCCGAGCAGATGAAGGAGGTAATGAATTCTGCGCTGAATGCCATGGGAAATACGGCGACCGCCCGTTCTACGGCTCAAAATCCCGGGGCAACTGTTGTTTCAGGGGGTATGGGGGCGCCGGTTGTGGTGAATGTGGCGCCTGAAGGAAGTACAAAATGTCAATACTGCTCAGCAAATGTTCCAAACGGAGATGTCTTCTGCCCAAGTTGCGGGAAGAAACAGGAGTGAAATATGCGTAAATGGACTGATGAAAACGGCAGACTTCAGCTGTATGATCATATCTCAGATAGTATGGTCTTTGCCGATAATAATCATAAAATGTGTCCTTTCACCCTCGGTTACTGTGCATCATTAGATCGGGTTCCCGGAATCTGTTTTAAAGATGCCTGTGAACTCTGGGATCCGGTAATGAACCGATGTTCCCTTTCCGATAGAGTAAGAGCAGAGGGATTACATGATGAGAGTTGATCTCTCCACTTTAATCTCTTATTTGTGATTTTTGAATACGGCTTACTCGGTGTGGTCTCATAATGAGGAAGACATAGACCTGTTGGGAGGCGCCGGGGCGCCGACAGGATTTGCCCGAACGCTCCCGATGAGGGATGAACCGGCGGGACGATAAGGCCCGCCGTGTTCAAGTGAGGATAAGCAAATCCGATTCGTTTCGCCCGAAGGGCGGATTTGCGTCGATTCGCGGTTTTTTCTCATGCTTCCACACCTAACAAACTCCTTCCAGAATTGGATTGAGGATGAAACCGCGCTACTCCTATTCTGACCGTCATCCTCTCATCACATTTTCATCGACCATATCCAGTCCGCCGGCTACGTGGACCATATCCACCGGAACGGCGACCATGTTCAGGGATGTACTTACGAAGTCCAAAACGATCTCCAGTACAACGGCGATACCAAGCGCTTCGACGGGTATTCCAAGCTGCAGGAACAAAATCGAGTAGCAGGCGATACCCCCTCCGGGAACCGGCGGAACTGCCAGAGCCAGGAGTCCTGAAGTCAGTATCGCGGCAAATATCCATGAGATAGTGATCGGCACGCCATATGTGTCGGCCATAAACAGACAGACACAGAAGAAGATCGCCGCATGTCCCGGCCGGGAGAACGCGGTCCCGAGAGGGACGCCGAAGTTCACGAGTTTATGATGGATGCCTAACTTTTTCTCGCAGCACTCCATGTTTGTCGAGAAGGTCGCCGCAGACGATGCGGTCGTAAGAGCGACCAGAAAGGTAGGCAGCAGTTTTTTTATCAGCAGGATCGGGGAGATCTTTCTCCGGATCGAAACACTCATGATCATCAGTACAAGGTTTGCGCTCACACAGAGGAGGATGATCACAAACAGTTTTACGAGACCCGACATGTCGGAGAGCATATCTGTGAGCATCAGCTGAAGAATGCTGATGAAGATGATGATCGGGAGAAGCGAGGTGATCCATTCCATGATCAGCTGGATGATGTTGTTTGCCTGCCCGACGAACTGTACGATCACCGGGATCTTTTTGTTGAGGATCAGCATGGCAAGACCGAATGCCACTGCGAGAAAGATGATCTGGAGCGAGTTTCCCTCGACGAACGGCGAGATGAGGTTGGAGGGGACGATATTCAGGATCATGGAAAATATCGCGGTGAACTCTCCCCCGCTTACCGCACTGCCGCTGGCTGCATACTCGAAAAACGGGATACAGACCAGGGCGCAGATGACCAGCGTGAAGTAGATCCTGCCGAGGTATCGGCCAATGACGCGTTTTCCTACGTTTCCAAGAGTGGCCGTATCACCAATACTGTAGATACCCCAGATAAGGGATAAAAACATCATGGGAAGCGCTGTTGCGATCAATAGTCCGATGAAGGTATCGAACAGAGGAGTTACGATGACCTCAGAGAAGGTATGTCTGATATCATACGGAAGTTCCCGACAGAGAAGACCAACGCATACTCCGGCAACTATCGAGCAGATCAGGTAGATAAGCGGATTGATCTTTTTCCGCTTCGGCATGAGGGCGATCTGATTTTCACCGTTTACGTAATGGTAGGAAGGAGTGAGCCCGATATTTGCAAGCAAGGTCTGGACCGAGTTGCCGCCGTTTAAAACACAATCTCCCCCGTCTTCTCCGAAGGGATTCACTCTGGGTCCCGATACCGAGAGGTTGATATACTGACGACCCAGACGTTTTCCGCTCCGATAGGTACCTTCTGTTCCTTCGCCGAGGACGTCGAGCCATTTCAAAAGGACCTGTTCGACAGCAAGATGGAGACGCTCGACGTCGTACACCTCGAGGTCACCCTCTTTTAGCGCCTCCGCTGTCAGAGAACTGATCTGTCCTACCGCGTCTTTTGAGAGACGAAATGTGAGTGTTTTTGCGGAGACTGCCATACTTCTGTTACCGAACCTCTACTCAAGTATCCAGACTGGTTGTACTTTCATGATGATAATAATTCTATTTCTTTCGTGCGTATGATCAGGAGCGTGCCGAGATTTTTTCTGCAGAGATAGAAATAGGCTGACGACACATACTCATCTGGATATATTCTTATGGCCGATATCATTATCCATTCCGCAAAACTCGATCGCTTTCAACGCAATTTTAATAATAACAGATTTTATTTCATCTCCCTCCAGCTGGATCTGAGCGGCACTATCGATGTTGGCCGTCTGGAAACGGCTGTCAAACGAACTGCTGATGCCGTCAAAATTCTCAGATGTTATTATAACGGCAGTCCTGAGTCAGAGGAGAGCGGATGGGTGCTGCTCAAGGAGATACCAAAATGGGTGAGAGTAGCCAGTGCCGACCCTACGAATGTAACGGCCATTCTGGAGAACCTGCCGGCCGAACATTCCCCTCTGCACGTGGTCGTTGACCAGAAAGGGTCATTATGTACGCTGGTATTCTCGATAGATCACACGGTGACCGACGCACACGGATTATGGGATATTGTCGGTATGATCTCGGCATGTTATAGAAATCTTGGCTGGGATCCGGATTATTCACCCGTCCCCTTACGAGAATCTGACGACCGGTCGATGAGACCGCTTCTTGCGTCCTATTCTCTGGAGACCTGCGCGGAAATATGCCGTGCTGAAGCGGAAAAACGGATCCCTGTCCAACAGTACAAAAAATTGTTTGTCGTCCCGCAGGATAGACGGGGAATGCCTAAGCTATTTACCCAAAAGATAGGGCCGCTGATGCTGAAAAACATGAAGGCGTTCGCACATCTGCATCATGCAACATTGAATGATGTCCTGCTTACGGTGTATGCGGCTGCATTACAGGAGTATGTGCAGAAAACGTTCAATACCTCGATGTCGATCGTGCCGATTCGCGGCGCGGCGGATCTCAGAAAATATCTCCCCCCCTATCTTCGAAACGAGATTAAAAACTACTCAGTGTCTTACTGGTCACGAGTACCTATCCCGGGATCGGGCGATCTTGTTTCGATCCTTCATGAAGTTACCGCATTATCTGAAAGGAACCGGATGACTGCTCCGGGGATCGGGGAGCTGTTTGCTATCGAAGAGCCTGATTCAAAAGCCGCGGGACCCTATCTTGAGCCCGAGTATTATTCGACACCGTTCATATCGAATGCAGGAGTCCTGCCAAAAGATGTAGTGGATTTCGGGAACGGCGTTTCGGTGAAAGATGCTCTCAGTTATCCAAATATCACCACAGGAAATCCGTTCGTTATTGTGGTCGTTACCTGGGAAAATACGATGTCGCTTTCCATATTGACCGATGGGGCGTATGATACGGCCGCTCATCTCCTGAAGCGGATGGGTGAACTCATTGGTGAACTGGACACATTCGTGAACATCTAATCTTTTTGAACAGAACGTCTCAATACTGCAGAAGATTGAGATGCTGATCATTTTTTTCTGCTCCACTCCGAGCAGGTTTTCCTTTAGTGAATGGTTAAAAAAGAAAAAAATGAGTGGTTGATTAACCACTTACTGTGCCGGGATGATGAGAGATCTCTCGCCAGCGGGCATGAATTCGCGGATTGCTCCTTTGGCGAATTCTTCACGCGGGTGAGCGAAGTCGAACTTCAGGGCCGGGTCTGCGAAACAGATCTTGATCAGCGGGGAGAGGGTCCATGCATCGCCGCGGCCGAAGTGGGCGGATGCTGCGATGGCTGCGTATTCTCCCTGGTGACCGACGTTCATTGCATAGTTCGGGTAGTTTGGTCCGCGGAACTCGCCGATACAGCCTTCATCAGGTCTGATGGAGAGTGAGTTTGCGGAACCGCACTGGTCCTGCAAATCGTAGCCGAAGAAACCAAGTCTGGACCAGCCGTCTTTGTGCAGAAGCATGGACAGATACCAGCCGTTGAGACCGGCGTTGGAGTTTCCGGTTGCAATCGACGTGGAGATACCGGAGGCTGCTGCAAGAACGGCTGCACGCTGGGAACCGCCGAAGTGGTCTTCCATCATGGTCGGGAACTGTTCATACTGCTCCATACCGTAAAGGTTGACTTCGGTTGCGATGTCGTTGACAACTTCCTGGGTTGCTTTGACTTTGTCTTTTGCGTTCGGATTCTTGGTGTCGACCTTGTACTTGTCGTGGAGGTAGTCCATTCCGTAGTAGGTGAAGTCATCAAGGATGTTATCCGTGTAGGCTGCTGTTGCATACTGGGTGAAACCGACACCGCCGGACATATAGGATCCGAGCCAGATCTGGTCGAAGAGCATGGCGCCTGCTGCGACATTTTCCAGGGAAGCTTTTGCCGGGTCGTTCGGGTTGACACGGTCGGCCTGGATCATATCGGAGAAGTTACCAAAGAGCATTCCTCCGGGCTCATTCGGGCCGCGGGCACGGCGGGCCGGCAGGTGGTGGGCCATGTTGATGACACCAGCGTGCTTTGCTGCAAAGGACAGGTCAGCAACTGCTGCTTCACCGGCGCACATACGGTATGCTGCAATGAAGGACATACCGATCTGCATGGCGGACCAGCGGGAGGTCGTTCCGCCATCACAGGTACGGCCGACAAGGGTCGGCATGTGGACGCACTGCCAGAGGGATTTGCCGACTGCTGCCTGGAGGGCTTCAGCCTGCTTCTTCGGGAAGAGCTTTTCTACATCGATGACGAACTGGGGCTCGAGGTTGTCGGCGAGTTCCTGGTCACCGGTAAATACACGGACGTAACAGTCGTCGGTAAGTCCCGGGTGGGTCTCGACCATGTGTTCCTGAACGACGGCGCCTCCGGGCATTGCGTGGTTCACGACGTGGAGATACTCGTTGATGGTTTCAGGAGTTACTTCCTTGCCGAGACGCTTCTGCAGGGTCTGGTGGGCCATGTCCATGGACACGATTACGGTTCTGCGGATATCATCCCACATCTGCTGCATGGCAGCATTGTTGACGAAGTGCAGATCATCACCCTCAACGAAGGTTCCGGTGCCGGAGATCTCGTAGGTCATCAGCTGGCGCTGACCCATCGGGATACCGCCAAGGTGACAGTGTTCCGGATCATACATGGAGATTCCACGTGCTGCTTCGATCTTCTTGTTGGCTGCCATGAACTCCTTTTTACGGGCAGACTGCTGGACGCCGTTAAACTTGTAGAACTCTGCAGTGGTGGATTCAACGTCCTGTTTTGGGAACTTCTGCTTGAGTGCATCAAGGAAAAGTTTCTGGGTCTTTTCTACTTTTGCCATATTACTCAGGCCTCCTTGGGCATGAATCCGTATTTGGTACGGAGGGCGTGGATACGCTGAACGTATGCAACATATTCACTGTCAGAACGGAATGGGGTTCCGACAAGGGAGTGGAACATCGGGGTGTTCTCTTTGAGCCAGGCTGCGTCCATCGGTTTGCCGACAGCGACTTTGCGGTCAAGGGGGAGAGCCACCTGATCTTTAACGTATTTTACAACACCGTCGGTGTCGAGAATACATCTCTGTACTGCGTCGAACATCATACCGTTCTCTGCGAGACGGAGGGAGTGTCCATGCACGGTTGCACCGCGGATACCAACGGTTGCTGGGTCAAAAAGACTGCTCTCGACAAGTTCGCGTGCGTATCCTTCAAGGTCACGCTCACGGCACTCGACGATCTGACGGCCGGAGAGAGTTCCCGGGTCGATACCACGGTAGCGGTACATCTCGAGATAGGTTCTCTGGTAAGGCTGACAGGGTGCGTTCAGCATAGAGTCAGCGAACTGAATGTATCTGACACGGTCACCAGCTTTTGCGCCTTCGGTCGGCTGAACGATCTTACGGATCGGGCAGTCGGGTTCACCCTGCTCTGCGAGTGGAGGGTGTGCGGACGGGTATGCCTGTCCTGGTGCACGGTGTCCCATGATAAGGACAAGGTCCTCATCAGTAATATTACGAATCTTATCGAGCTTTACGTTCGGGTTCATCTGGTTGCGACGAACTTCCGCGACGCGGGAGGTTCCCGGCCCGTATTGTGGTGTATATGCCATTTTTATGTTCCTTCGTAGATTTTTTCATTCATTCACGGAAAAATCCGACCGATTACCGGTCGGATTTGTCAGCTTCTGCTATACGGGTATTAAGTTATGCAACTTTTGCAATTGCCTGGATCGGGCGTGCAAACTCTTCGATCTTACCGAAGGTCTCACCATAGATCTTGGCGGTTCCTTCCGGAGAGAACATCTGAGTGCCTGCATCAAGTGCACATGCTGCAACTGCACAAGGCATTGCGACACCTGCTGCGTGGCGGGTAACGACGTGGTTTCCGTTGAAGATACCAGGTCCTCCTCCACCATAGATGGAGTGGCTGAAGAAGGAGAAACCAACGCCGGCTCCCATAACTCTTCCAAAGTCGGATCCCGGAAGTCCGGTTTCGTGTTCAAGAAGGTCGTTGAAGTAGAGTAACGTGGAGGATGCAGCCTGTGCCATTCTTCCAGCTCCTGCATTGACCATGGTTGCGGCGAGGGTGCCGGCGGATGCGTAGGCGTTCCAGAGCATCGGGTCCTTGGTCTCGTAGGGTTTGAAGTAGCCGCCTGGGGCTCCTGCAGTCTGCGTGATTACTTTGTCTTCCAGTGCACGCTCGACTAAGGACTGAACAACAGTACCGACAGTACCGGTCTGGCCGTTTGCTTTCACAATATCGTAGACGATGTTGTTGGCGTTAAGACCCTGGTAAGCAAAGAGTAAGAGCTGTGCACGCTCGAATGGGCCGATTGCGTTACCCATCTCGAACTGACCTGCATGCTCGAAGGTGGATGCGAGGGCTGCACCCTGCATTGCGTTTCTGTGGGTCATCATTACAGTCTGGTTTGCCGGAATGTTACGAAGTGCATATCCAAGAGACTCGTTGTTCTGCGGGATGGACATGATCATAGAACATGCTCCGCCTGCGAGATCCATTGTGACCGGGTAAGTACCGAATGCTGCTGCTTTGACAGTGTTCGCGTTGAACATGTCAACGTTGAACTGCTCAACAACTGCGTAGGTCGTTGCTGCTGCTACAGAGGTAAGAGCTGCATCGTAGGTCGCAGCTGCTGCAATACGTGCCGAGGGGACTTTGACGAGCAGAAGTTTACCGCCGTTGAAGCGTTTGATCTCCGTGTCGTCGCCTGTTTCAACAGAGACGTACTCTTTGATCTTTGCTTCGATAGCATCGATATTTCCAAGGATATCAAGGTCAAGTTCGCGTCCGAGGATCTGCTGGTGCTTACCGATCTTACCTGATTTCAGACCTTCCTGCATACCGCCAAGATTGACTGCAACGGAACGTTTTGTGTCGTCAATGATCTTCTTGACTGCCGGGTTCACAAGCGGGCTGATCCGCTCAAGGGATATATTACTCCGTAAGAGTTTACCATTGTCATCATATAAGTCGATGACATCCTTGTATTTTGCCATAATGTTTACCTGTTTTTACTTCATGCAAATCGCATGCTTTTTACCGAACGGAGTTTTATTTAATGGGACAAAATCTGTTCCAAGGAGATTGGACAGACTTATTTTACCAATATACATAATTAACACAAAATACTATCAATTAATATATTAGTAACAAAATAATCTCCAGTTCTCCATATTTGTTTTTTGTTAAATGATTTATATCTTGCTTTATTAGTCAAACATACTCTATTCTAAGCATTTCATTAAATGGTGGATATACGCTCTCATAAAGTCAAATCTGATAAATTTATATTGAACAAAGTGATACGATTAATAACAGAAATATTACAATGTGGCAGGTTCGGAATTTTATGGCCCGCATCTTGGTCCTATATTCGTGGACAAAAATCATTCGACCGGTGTAGATGATTCTATAATAGAATATGTCACGTCCCCTCTCGACTTCACTCCGTTTGTCTGATTTTTTGCCTAAAAAAAGTGTATTTCTGGTAATGCTGGAATTATTTCCAGCCATTTTTACTGATTTTTATCAGGATATCCTGTAACGATTCTATGGGAAAATGAGAGAAAACAGACTCTCGGATATCGAATATCCGGTTATTTGTCATCCATCTTCCTGCAGGAAATATGTGTAGTTATGTGCGCTCTTGAGTTATTCCCCGTATCCTTAACCCCTCCGCGCCGTAAATGAGGGATTAATCTTACATCTTCGAATCAGATCTCATAGGTGCCCGGGAGTTTTTCCCCCTCCCTATCGCTTTTCAACGTCCTCATCGCATTCAGTATCGCAATGAACGCAACCCCTACATCTGCAAACACCGCTTCCCACATATTCGCGACACCCAGTGCAGCAAGGATCAGCACAAGGAACTTTACTCCGAGAGCGAACACGATGTTCTGGACAACGATGTGCATTGTCCTGCGTGAGATATCTATCGCAGATATGATTTTCAGAGGGTCATCATCCATAAGGACGATATCGGCCGCTTCGATAGCCGCATCGGATCCAAGCGACCCCATCGCGATCCCGATATCGGCACGTGTAAGGACAGGAGCGTCATTGATCCCATCCCCGACAAAGGCCGCCGAGCTGCCTGCCCTTTGATTAGCCAGGATCCTCTCCATCACTGAGATCTTATCTTGGGGAAGAAGACCTGCATAATACTCGTCGATCCCCAATTCACGGGCAATTGAAGCCGCCGCAGGCGGATAATCCCCGGTTAACATGACAACACGCCGGATACCACGTTTTTTCAATTCGGCAATTGCTCGAACGGCAGTAGGTTTGACTGTGTCGGCGATCACTATCCAGCCGGCATACATTCCGTCAACGGCAACATGAATCGCAGATCCTGCTGAATTCATATCTCCGGCATCGACCCCCAGTTCCTGCATAAATCCGGAGTTTCCTACTGCGATCCGGCGACCAAGATACAGGGCAGTAACACCATGGCCGGCATACTCGGAAATATCCGTGAGATCACCGGTATGGACAGGCTGCTGATATGCAGCCCGTAACGAAACGGCGATCGGATGGGTGCTGTATGCTTCTGCATGTGCAGCAAATGCCAGCAGTTCACTCTCCGACATACCGACCGGATGTATCTCAGTTACGGAAAAACTTCCTTTGGTAAGCGTACCCGTTTTATCGAAAACGAACGTGTCAGCTTTTGACAAAGCTTCCAGATACCTGCTTCCCTTCACCAGTATCCCGAATCGCGAAGTGCCTCCGATCCCGCCAAAGAAACTGAGCGGGATCGAGATAACGAGGGCGCACGGACAGGAAACAACGAGAAAGATCAAGGCTCTCTCTATCCAGATTGTAAACGGCTCGGCAAGGATCAGCGGCGGTATCACTGCCAAAACCAGAGCCGCAAGGACGACTGCGGGTGTGTAATACCGGGAAAATCTTGTGATGAACTGCTCGGACTTTGCCTTTTTACCTGCCGCGTTCTCAACTAACTCAAGAATGCGGGTGACGGTCGATTCGCTCAGCGGCTTTGCTACCCGAACATGAAGCACGCCGCTAACGTTGATACATCCGCTGATCACCTGATCCCCGACGCTGACATAACGCGGGAGAGATTCTCCCGTGAGCGAAGCTGTATTCAGCTCCGAAGAACCCGCGATCACCACGCCGTCGACCGGGACCCGGTCTCCTGCTTTGATCACGATATGATCTCCGACCTGCAGTTCATCGGGATCGACGGAGACGATCACTCCTTCGCGCTCGATATATGCATGGTCCGGGCTGATGTCCATCAGCTCAGCGATCGATCTGTGGGATTTCTCCACTGCATAATTCTGAAACAGTTCCCCGATCTGATAAAAAAGCATCACTGCTACTGCTTCAGGATACTGTCCAAGGAAAAATGCCCCGATCGTCGCGATCGACATCAGAAAATGTTCATCAAAAACATTGCCTTGAAGAATATTTTTACCGGCACGCAGAAGTACATCCCCGCCGATCACAAGATAAACGGCAAGAAACAGCACAAACTCGGCATACTGCGAGTAGGATTCGGGAAAGACCCCACTTGCTGAGAGCAAAACGGCGATAGCAAAGAAAACCGACGCTGCGATTATCCGATACAGTGATCGGCGCTGTTTTTTTGTTAGGGTAATAGTCATAGAACGGATTCGTTACTCCTTGATGAAACAGTCGGGCTCAACCCGTCTGCAGATGACCGCAGCTTCTTTGAGGATATCGGGAAAACGCCCCTCATCCGCGTCAAGAACAAGCCGTCTGGTCATGAAACTGATACTCGCCTCATGAACGCCCTCGATCTTTCTTATCCCGTTTTCCATAACTGCTGCACAGTGTGCGCAGTCAAGATTTTCCAGTTTGAAACTCTTTTTCATAATAGTCTCCAAATACATATCACCGTTGGATTGCCGGCGGTATTAAGCAAAAAGTGACTCGGAGAACAGGTAGTTTCCTGCAGGAAACTGCATATAGGGATGAAATCTGCCTATTCCGGCAATACGCTCATTATTTATAGATAAAACTCAAACCATGTGAACGATTCTCATGGACGTAGAACGCACGAGTAATTCATGCGGCATTCTATCTACGTTCCACGTTTTCTTTTTCTTCTTTAGATAGGAGAACCACCGTTACGTTCGCGTATCATGGTTCTCCGCTTGATCTGATACAGCGACCGTATGGTGTCGAAAACGCCCGAATCACCCAAAACTAGGTGAATTTCTATGTTAGGCATCAGTGACCCGTGGGTATGGATGACATACCTCATCTGCTTGATAGCGCTGCTATTCTGCGGAATCTACGGATACATAAATTGGAACAAGGACAGTGATGATGATGACGGTAAGCACTGAGCTAACGATCGGCATCGTCGCATTCTACCTTGTGATGATCATAGGTATCGGATATTACGGATATAGACGAACAAAAAAAGTTGAAGACTACATGGTTGCCGGACGAAATACGCATCCGGTTATAATTGCCCTATCCTACGGAGCCACGTTCATCAGCACGTCCGCCATCATCGGTTTTGGCGGAACGTCGGCTCAATACGGAATGAGTCTGATGTGGCTGACCGTATTGTGTATCGTGGTCGGAGTGATCATCGCCTTTATATGCATGGGGAAACGGATCAGACGGATCGGAAAAGATCTGGGGGCCCTGACCTATCCCGAACTCCTCGGTAAGATGTATGGATCGAAGAAGATCATCTATGCTACCGGCGCGATCTTTGTCGCAGCAATGCCTCTGTACACAGCGGCAGTGCTGATCGGCGGGGCACGTTTCATTGAAACGACCCTGGGTATCCCGTACATGACAGCCCTGCTCGGTTTTGCCGGAGTTGTTGCGTTGTATGTCGTAATAGGCGGTCTGATGGCCGTCATGTACACCGATGCGGTCCAGGGAGCGATCATGCTCGTCGGTATGGGTGTTCTGCTTGTGCTGACCTACATCTATCTCGGAGGCGTGACAGCGGCGAACAGTGCACTTGACTCAATGGGATCTCTCGTTCCAAGCACACTCTCCTCAATGGGTATGACCGGCTGGACCTCCATGCCGGAGTTCGGATCTCCGATCTGGATGACGGTCATTACGACTCTCGTTCTCGGCGTGGGAGTGGGCGTCCTTGCACAGCCTCAGCTTGCGGTAAGATTCATGACAGCAAAAGACGGCAAATCGCTGAACCGGGCGATCCCTATCGGCGCTCTCTTCATCGTGATGATGACGGGAGTAGCGTTCACCGTCGGACCTCTGACGAATGTGTATTTCATGGATACAGTTGGGATGCTCGCAATCGATGCTGCCGGCGGAAATGCAGATTTGATCATTCCGCTGTACATCAACTCGGCGATGCCTGAACTCTTTGTTATCATCTTCATGCTCACGCTGCTTTCGGCCGCCATGTCGACCTTATCATCCCTCCTGCATACCATGGGTACCACACTCGGCGGGGATATCTTTGCCAGAATGAAAGGGGTTCGCTACTCGATCAGGGCAAATCAGATCGGTATCGTGGTAATGATGATCGTCAGTGTTATACTCGCGGTGATGATGCCTGGAAGTATCATTGCCCGGGCAACCGCCATGTTTATGGGCCTGTGCACTGCAGCTCTTCTGCCGGCTTTCGTTCATGGGATCACCTCAAAGACTCCGTCCTATCTTGCTGCAAAATGGAGTATGACTGCAGGTGCCGGAGGCTGGCTTCTCTGGGCGGTTTTCTGTCACACGGCGGAGTCGAAGATGCTTGGAATATGTCATGCACTATTCGGGGTAGACTCTCTCGTCAGTTCACCTTGGTGTTATCTCGACCCGCTGGTGGTGGGTGCGGCGCTCTCGGTCACTATCCTTCTTGTCCTGATTCCTATGGACAAGCATAAGATAACGCATGAGGATCAGATGAGTTTGAAATAAACCCTCCCTTTTTTGATCTTGGCTTATGCTGAAAGCCCTGTATTTCTTGAGGAAAAATACCTGCATCACGTTCGGGATTGCTGAGACTAAATTAAAAAAAGAGAAAGGATCAGGCGTTTCCGATCCAGTAAGCTACTTTGTCAGGGTTTGCATCGATCCATGCTTTTGCGGCATCCTTCTCAGACATTCCTCCGGCGATCGCATTCATCACCGAGGTGATGTCGGCAGTCGTCCATTCGAATCTGCTCAGGATTCCATATGCCTTCGGGTCATCGGTCTTCAGATCAAGACGTGAAAGTGTCACGATGTCCTCAGCTCCGCCGTAGACACCCTTTGGATCCTCAAGGAACTTGAGATCATACCGGCTGAACTTCCAGTGCGGCGACCATCCGGTCACAACGATCCATTCATTTTTATTGATCGCTGACGCGAGTTCAGCCGCCATGCCTGCACTGCTGCTCGTCACCAGAGTGAAATCGAGATCATACTCGTTAATTGCCTGCTCGGTTCGGGATGTAATACCTGCTCCCGGCTCGATGCCGACAATCCTCTTGTCAAACGAATCGGCAGCGCTGTTCAGCTCCTCGATCGAGTCGATCGTTACATAGGACGGGACAACAAGACCGATGCGTGCCGCACCCTTGATGTTTTCATGCACATAATCGATTTTGTCTCCGTAGGAGTTCCAGTAGTTCTCATGAGTATACGGCAGCCATCCGGTCGTCGTAAAATCAACATCTCCTTTTGCAAGTGCCTGGAAGAGCGGGCCTGCATCGACCGCGACGAGCGTGACGTCATAACCTGCTTCTTCGAATACCTGTTTCATTACATTTGTACTGGCAATAGCGCAGTCCCATGTGACATACCCGATGCTGATCTCTTTTGCTGGTTCAGACGGCTGGGAAACACACCCCGCAGTGAAAAGAACGAGCAGTACGAGAAGCCCGGTGATTATGATCAGTGTTGTTTTCTTTTGATTCATAGATTATCTCCATTAATGATTACCCCAGTAAAGGGAGTGAATAATACCTGAAGGATGCATGACTCTCATAGCGGTCATACACTCTCCATCGTGTTTGACGGGGTTTCGTTTTTTATGCGGATACGGGAACGCACGTTCCTGTCACTTACTTCCATACTTTGGTACAAGATTTTGCGTGATCCGGTCGAAGATGATCGCAAGTATCACGATCGCAAGACCTGCCTCGAATCCCATCCCGATATCCACACGCTGGATGCCGACGAGAACCTGATACCCAAGTCCGCCAGCTCCGATCATTGAAGCAATCACGGTCATCGAAAGGGCAAGCATGATACACTGATTGACCCCGGCCATGATCGTTGGAAGTGCAACCGGAAGCTGGACCTTGAACAGTTTTTGTCTGGGAGTTGCGCCAAACGCATCAGCCACCTCGATAAGTTCAACAGGAACCTGTCGGATGCCAAGCGTCGTGAGACGCAATGCCGGAGGCATGGCAAAGATCACTGTTGCGATAATGCCCGGCACACTACCGAGACCGAAGAAGATAACGGCTGGGATCAGATACACAAATGACGGCATCGTCTGCATGAAATCCAGAAACGGCCGAAGGATCGTGTTCAGTGTGTCGCTTCTCGCGGCCGCGATCCCTATAGGTATCGACAGAGCGAGCGCGATCACCGTTGCGATGAGGACAAGGACCACTGTGAGCATCGAAAGTTCCCACAGACCAAGATCCCATATCAGCAAAAGACCAAGAGCCGTCAGTATCGTCATTTTAAGATCATGACGCGTAACGAACCAGACGAGAACGCTGATAAGCACGATCAAAACCGGAGCCGGTATGGCAAGCAGGAGATCCTCAAATCCGCTCACAAGTACGCGAAGACCTGTGCTTATCGCGTCAAGCAACCAGGAGAAGTACATCTCTATCCAGTCGACGATAATCTCAACAACATCTCCGATAGGAAGTTTCGGCAATTCCATCATGCCTCACCTCCTTTTCTTGCGAGTGCAGCCAAAATGGATGCGCGGGATACCAGACCGTGCATTCTGCCGTTCTCATCCACCACCGGAAGAGGGTGATTACTCTGGACGATCAGCGAAAGAATGTCGGGAATTGTCGCATCGGGTGCGACGGTGGCAACATCGGTCCTCAGGATATCAGACAGATTTTTTCCTTCCTTAACTGCACTAACGGTGTCCTCAAGCGTCACAAATCCCCGGAGAATCCGGTGGCGGGTGATAACAAATATCATTGAGATATCATGCTCTTCCATCAGGTGGAGAGCCACCCGCGGGCCGGCAGTGCACTGGGCAACCGGTTCTGGACGACGCATGACGTCTTTTGCCGTGAGGACACGGGTCAGGTCAACATCGGCGACGAACTTTTCGACATAGGCATTCTCAGGATTTGTCAGAATCTCCTCCGGCGTGCCGATCTGAACGATCGATCCGTCTTTCATCAGCGCAATCCGGGTGCCGAGTTTCAGTGCTTCGTCAAGATCATGGGTCACAAAGATGATCGTCTTGCCGAGCCTCTCCTGAAGTTCCAGCAGTTCATCCTGCATATCCCGGCGGATAAGTGGATCAAGAGCACTGAATGCTTCATCCATCAACAGGATGTCAGGGTCGCTCGTTAGCGCACGAGCTAGACCGACCCGCTGTTTCATGCCGCCTGAGAGTTCGGAAGGCATACTTGACCCGTAGCCGCCAAGGCCGACCATCTCAAGGACCTCTTCGGCCCGCTGATTACGTTCATCTTTGGAAACGCCCATGATCTCAAGACCAAAGGCAACGTTGTCCAGAATATTTCTTTGCGGAAGAAGTGCAAAATTCTGGAAGATCATACCAAGCTTGTGTCGGCGGATATGCCGCAGCTCTTCATGATTCATGCCGACGATTTCCACACCGTCGATCTCGATCTTACCTTCGGTCGGATCAATAAGACGATTAATACAGCGAAGGAGCGTTGATTTTCCGCTCCCGGAAAGACCCATAAGAACAAAGGTCTCTCCCCGCATAACCTCGAATGAGACGTTATGCAAAGCTATCGTCGCTTTTGTCTCGTCGTAAACTTCCTTTTTCGACCGGCCCAAACGATGAAGTTTCAGCGCTTTCTCCGGGTCATGCCCAAAGACTTTGGTCAGATCCTGTACACGAATGATCGGCTCTGATTCAGGCGGATCTCCGCTGCATACTATTTCAACTATAACGAAACCCTCCAACTTAGTATTTGTTGTTAATCTTTGTTAAAATGACCCATTCTCAAAAAAACTCAATTTAAACGGGAATTTTGATTTTTGACTCATTATGCCCCTCAATTCAAAATTTAAGCTCTCTGCGTCCATAAAATCAAAATTTATTTGAATATTGCGAATGGATTTTGCAATAAATCTCATATTGGGTTTGGATTTTTTGAAAATAATAATCCATAATCTTACGCACAAAGTGCAGATAAAAAGCTTCTGCGCGCGCGTCTCTTCGTCCCTCGTCACCTGGTGGAATCAGTCGGTATCTGCAGAGAAAGAGGCGCGTCTTCTGTTCAGTAAAACGACGGCCAGAAATATCAGAACAACGCCGGTCATGTTGACAAGTGTCATCTGTTCATGGAAAAGGAATATCCCGATAAGGGTCGCTACCATCGGTTCGACAAACGCCATCACTGATGCTTTTCCTCCTTCCACATACTTCAGACCTTTGGTGTACAGGAAGTAGGGAAGGACCGTACATCCTATGCTGAGGATCAGAACATACAGCAGGATCCCGGGATTTTCGGCAGAAAGCCATATCATCCCGCCGACATCACAAAAAGGGAGGATGCCGACACCCGCAACCACAAACGTGTATGCAGTGATCGTGATCGGATGATATTTTTTGAGAGCCAGCCTGCCGAAGATCGTGTATAAGGCATACCCGAATCCTGATCCAAGTCCGATAAGGATACCTATCTCTGTGATGCCGGTGACCCCGCCGCCAAGTATCCCGGCGGTCAGAACACACCCGCTGAACGCCAGAATTAGGGCAATGCCTTTTTGTACCGTCATACGTTCATGAAATAAAAACAGCGACATCAACATCACAAAAAAGGGTGCCGTATACAGCAGTACCGAGGCCATTGAGAGAGTGAGATACTGAATCGACGTAAAGTAGCAGATATTGAAAAACACGATACTCAGCAGTCCCGTTCCGATAAACAGCCAGATATCCTTTGGAGCTATCTTCAGTTTCTCCCTGTCAGTGAGCAGCAGGGCCGTCACCACGCATAGAGCGGTCACTGCGCAGCGAGCAGCGGTTATCTGGACCGACGTGAATCCGGCGGCCTGGAGTTCCCGGGTAAAAATACCAATCGTTCCCCAGCAGACTGCTGCAAGTATGATGAGAAAAGGAGCAAGCCGTTTGTCACTTAAACGCCGGGGTGTGAAGGTACGTGCAGATCCCATGGGGAGATTCACCATTCTAAGAAAACGCTGATCGTTCCTGAGGTATTGTCATCCAAGCTACTTAAATGAGACAGAGAAGAGCTGCGAAATTGACTCAAAGGCCGGATATCAGATGAAGGCAAAAAAAGTATGAGGGGTGGATGAATTTGCGAGGGTTGGACTGAATGAAAGCTGGTGTGCATCTGGCCTGTGTGTAAAGAACAAATTTTTACAGGTTTATCACTCCCTGAATACATTCTCAAAGATCATGTCCGAACCTGTATCATTCAGACGCCGGCGTTCCTCGGGTTCCTCGGCATAAGCAAGGACCGGGAGCGTCATGTCAACACCCGGCGTGTGGCCAAACATCTTTTCAAGTTCGACCTGCTGGGCATGCATGAACAGGGCGTTTGGGATCTCGGCCGGACAAAGCTCCTGGCACTGCCCGCAGTTCACACAGGAGTCGGCGATGTGGGCGAATCTGATCAGATGAAACATGAAGTCGGGCGGCGTCTTTGTCTGGTCAATAAGATGGGGTTTTAACGTCGAGCATTCGACACAGTAACAGATCGGGCAGTTCTCGATACAGGCGCGGCAGGCAATACAGCGGGATGAGTAGTTCATGATTGTGGTGAGCCGGTCTCTTCCTTCTTGCAGTTCATCGAACTGACTTTTCTGTGCCTTTTTCCCCATCTTGATCATGACGGTTTCGATTTTTCCCCGGATCTCGAGCCCTTTCGGGTCGGGTCCGCAGATATCGATCGCGCCGTTACTGACTGCCCCGTCGAATACAGAGGCGCCCTTTGCGGAACATATCTCGACAAAGGTTGCTTTCCCTGCTTTTTCGCCGAAAACACCCCAATTTCCGCAGGCAAGGTCCGCCTGACGGGGGATCTTTGTCTCACAGCGCTGACAGTTTGCCCGGCGGCCGAGCCCCTCCTCTTCGAGTTCGTCGATCTTGATGCCTTTATGCTGCCCGTCTTTGGTCATCACGATGAACTGTCCCTTGTCGATCTCTTCCTTGACTACGTCATCAGGATCGATGCCGTATTTTTCTTCGATCATTTTGCGGGCAACGGTTGGGGAAACGGATCCTCCGCAGTTGAGACCGATCGAGAGGACATTGTCCATGTTGATCTGCTGACGTTTGGCGAGTTCATAGAGCGCCTTCACGTCGCATCCTTTGACGGTGATTGCTACTTTGATGTCTTTTGCGCCGTTCAGATATTTTTTGATCAGTTTCGGGAGAAGGAACGTACCGCAGTGCAGTGATCCGGCGCAGGAAGCGAGTTCTGCCGGGTCGGTGATAAAGACCGGCAAAGGATCATAGACATCATATCCTTTTCTCACGGTCAAAACGACATCGACGATCTTTTGCTCCAAAGCGTACTTCAGAAGGGAAATAACTGCCCCTCCGCATTCTCCTTTGATGTCGGCGGATTTCGTCCATGCATAGAACATATCGCCTTTTTCTGACATATTCAGACCTCCTGAACAAATACGCCTTCAGGTTTGGCGATCTGTTCATATGTGCTGTTTCCAAATGCGGATATCTCGCCAGCGAGTGCGGTGTACATCTCCTCCGGAGTACCGGAGGGAATACCGAATCCCATCTTTTCGGCAAGTTCAGCGAGGACTTCCTGCAGGGATTTCACACCCTCCGGTGAGTCGACGGCTTTTCTGAGCATTTGAACGCGTCCTTCCCAGTTGGTAACCGTCCCATCACTTTCGTGCTGTGAGGCGATCGGCAAAACGATGTCAGCGATGTCTGACAACGAGGTCTCAGCGGAGGCTGCGACAACGGTCAGTTCGAGACTGTCAAGTTTCTGAAGGATATCTGCATAGATGTCCTGTTCCATCAACGGTGTTTCGGCGATGACCAAGGCAGCTTTTGTACTTTCCTGGAGAGATAGAGGTCCTATGCCCATGAGTGAAGTACCCCGCCCGTTGTTTGTATCGTACAATACTGCCGCGCTGATCCCGAGTCCCTCCGCGAGTTTTGCAGCGGCTGAATCATTTGCCATATATACAACTGCCGGATGAGCTGCGTTTTTCAGAAGCGCTCCGAATCCGGGCGGCAGCTCTTTGTATTCGTCAGTTATTTCGACTGTGTCTGCCTGAACGGCCGTGTAACTTTGGGGGCCTAAGTAGAGGAGACGTGCGCCGTTTTCTTTTGCCTGAAGGATCCTGTTTCCAGTAAGAGGGAGGGCCTGCATTACGTTTCCGAGTGCCAGAATGACATCAGCATCCTTAAGTTCATCAAGTTTCACTGTCGGAACACCTGATCCGCCATGTATAACGCCTATTGCGGCACCTAATGAGTGAGCAAATTTCCAGACGAGATACTGTGTTTCATTGGTGATCCGCGGCGAGGTGATAATAATAATTTCACCCGCAGCATACTTTTTAAGCTCAGCCGCTTTACCGATGGCCGTCTCCCAGTCTGAGGTTTCTCCTTTGACAACAGGCTGCACGACCCGCCCTTCGTTCAAGGCATCGGCAGCGTGAAGGCCGCGGGAACAGAGTTTTCCTGAGCATACGGGAGAACGATTTGAAGGGGCAACACCTACAGTTTTTCCGTCACGGACAACGAGATTGAGTGCACAGCCTGTACCGCAATACGGGCATATGGTGGTCACATATTTCATCTGCATGATTTTACCATAAAAACGGTCAAGTTTGTCAACATTTAATTGTGATGTTAACTAAACCCTTGATTTCTTTGTTTTCGATTATTAATGGTGGCTATGTTAATCTAATGGTATGTACTAATGTGATTATTCTGTAATACTAATTAACAACGCGCATGGTTGGGCACAAAAACATCTGTGTCTGTCTTTCAGGACATCACAGTTTACAGAGTTTGCATTCCTGACTGCCGCAGGGCAGATTATCGATTTTCCACGTGAGCGCCCAGTATTTTATCGCTTTGACGATCTCCATCAGTTCGATCCCGGCAGGGGTCAGGGTATACTCGGAACGGACGGGAATGACCGATGCATCGACGGTATTCGTGATAATGCCTTCCGCTTCCAGCTCCTGCAGTCTCTCTGAAAGTATTTTTGGTGTGATCTCCGGGAGACTCCTTCGCAGTTCAGAAAATCTCCGGGTGTAGTTATCTCCTTTGAAAAGTTCTAGAATTATCAGAAGTGTCCATTTTTTAGTCAGATATTTGACCGTTAGATTTACTGTGCACTGCGAATCCATAGTATTGATATTACCACTTTCCTGTATATACGTTCGTATATATAATATACTAATTATTCAATAAACACACATCTGAAAATAGATAAATAGTTATCAGTATTCAAATAACTAACCTGACCCTGCATCCACGCTCATTGGTATGTGAATCTTTAGGGTGTAAAAAGAGATTTTTGCCCGGTCTCTTTTTTAGAGAAGGGGCGAAAGTTCGTGGGCAAGGTACTTCTGAAGTGCTTCGGCAATCGTCACCGGCTCGGCGAGTTCATATGCCGCGATATCTGCGGCTTTCAGTGCTGCACTTGCATTCACACCGCTTTTTCCGGTGATGAGGACCGAGACGCCGTTTGATGCGAGCAGCTGAACGACCTTGGGTCCGACGCCGCTTTCCGCATCGGTGAAGGGGTTCTGGAATATCGAGGCGGTATTCGATGAGAGATTGATCACTGCGAAGTAAGGGGCGCGGCCGAATCTCAGATCTGCGGGGGAGTCAAGCGATGTTCCGGTCGAGCTGATACAGACGATATGGGCGGGGTGCTCGTGTTCCTCGTGGTTTTCTCCGCCGCATGCATGGTCGTCGTGCGAGCAGGTACTTGTTCCCGCAGTGAGCGTTCCGTTGGCAAACGCTTCCGCTGCACGGCCGAGATCTCCGGAAACGCCGAGGATGACCTCGATGCCGTTTTCTTCGAAGAGGTCGATCGCACGCGGCCCCATGCCTCCGGCGATGACGATGTTGACTCCTTCAGCAGCAAGCAGGCGCGGAAGTTTTCCAGGTTCATGACCTGGGCTTTGCAGATCGGGAAGCCGAGTCATCTTGCCGTTTTCAAAGTTGAACAATGCATAGCTCATACAGTGACCAAAGTGCTGGGATACCAGACTTCCATCTTGTGCAATGGCGATTTTTTTGATTTGCTGTGTCATAACAATAGTACACATATGCGCGAAAATATAAATAGTTATTCATTTAAGCACTGAATCAAAACGTCTGGAAACAAGACCCGAATGATTACTCGGAAATGTCGGGAGTTTCTGTGAGAGTATCGGGGATGTTGTCAATAATATCCAGAATAGATGACGCTTTTTCCAGCATCCGCATCGTTTCAGGATGGGGAGAGGCAAAGATGCCCGGCCAAAAATATTCATCGTATCCGCCCAGGTTTTGAAATGCAAGTTTCGGTTTTTCCAGAGAAAATTGTGCGCAGATGCCTTTTGTATTGCCGCGGGCATCCAGTTTTATCCAGTGATCTTCGAGAAATACTGCATTGAAGCAGTGAACGCAATATCCAAGGGTGTCGTCGTCTGCAAGGGTCAGGTGCTGAAAACAAAATCCTGCCGGGATGTTCTGTGACCGAAGGAGAGCGGCAAGGAGGTTTGCTTTTGCATGGCAGATGCCGGTTTTATGGTGAAGCACATCCGAAGCTTTTGCCGTGATAATGTCTGCGCCTATATCGAATGAATGGGGAATCTCGTCTCTGACGAAGAGATAGGCGGTGAGGGCCTTTTTGCGATCCGAGGTTTCATCAGAGAAGAGCTCGCCGGCTTTTTTCTGTATGAGCGGGTGGGAAAAATCAACATACAGATCTTCTGCGAGAAATTTGTCCACTGTCATTTTTCAGAGTATGTAAAAATGAAAAGTTATGCCTGGGCCGCCCGTCTGACCAGATCCGACGCGACATCTCCTGCCTTGTTCATGATTTCCTCAGCGCCCGGGATCACGCCGTCATGCATTAGGATGACGCCGTCACAGATCGTCGTCGAAACAGCAAGCCCGCTGGTTGCATACACCGCGTTGGAATCCGTGCTGAAGAAAGGCACGTTCAGCGGGTTTCTGCCGATAAGGATCAGATCCGCGAGACGGCCGGGAGCGATCACGCCGGCATTGAGTCCTAACGCCTTTGCTCCGTTTTGTGACGCGATTTTAAGTGCATCAGCGGCCGGCATCACGGTCGGATCGTTCCAGAAGAATTTTTGGAGGATCGCGGCTGTTTTCATCTCGGAAAACATATCGAGCGCATTGTTCGAGGAAGCTCCGTCCGTTCCGAGAGCTACGTTCACACCGGCCGTCTTCATCTCTGGATAAGGAAGAGCGCGGTTTCCGGCAAGTTTCATATTGCTTATCGGATTATGGACTGCGGTAACCCCTCTTTTTGCAAGAAGTGTGATATCGCCCGCATCCAGCCAGCAGCAGTGCGCCGCAATGCACTGTTCAAAGAGCACGCCGCAGTGATCCAGCCATGCCGGGGGTCTCATTCCGTGTGCGGCAACACAGTCGGCGACCTCCTGCTCGGTCTCCGAAAGATGGACATGCAGAGGGATCTGCTCCTTTTTTGCGTACTCGGCGCACCAGGCAAGCCCTTCTTCTGAAACGGTGTAGACTGCGTGCGGGGAAACGCCCGGCATCACGCGGGGATTGTGCAGACTCCTGATATTTTTGACCGTCGATTCCATGATCCGGGCTTCAGACTCGAACTTCGCATGATCACCGCCGTCGATCATACAGTAGGAAAGACAAGCTCTGATGCCGGCTTCGTCAACGGCGCATCCCACCGACTCCATCTTAAAGTACATATCGTTGAAGGTCGTGGTCCCGGTCCGGATCATCTCCAGGCAGGCGAGTTTTGCCCCCCAGTAGATATCGTCTTCTGTGAGGTGCGCCTCTGTCGGCCAGATCTTGGTGGAAAGCCACTCAAAGAGCTGCATATCATCCGCATATCCCCGAAGAAGACCCATAGGGGAGTGGGTGTGCATATTGATCATACCGGGAAGTGCGGTCGCCCCGTCCCCGTCGACAATGAACTCTGCGTCGTGATCGGTGATCTTTTCTCCGACCGCCCCGATCATTCCTGTGCCGTCGAGGTAGATCTCCTGTATTTTTCCGTTCAGGCTGACGTTTCTGATGAGAATCGGGACCTGTTTTCCAAAGATGTCTGTGTCTGTCATGCGAGTTTTTCCACGATTTTTGTTATGATGGCCGTTATCCGGTCACCGTTTTGCTTTGAGATCGAAACGATCTCGTCATAGTCCGGAGCAGAAGATCCGCCTATGCCGTTAGCATAGTTGTCGACCGTGCAGAGAGCTGCGGCGGGAATGTCAAGTTCGTTTGCAAGAGTGAGTTCGCTTGCAGCGGTCATGCCGACCACATCGGTTTTTTTGGCAAAGAAAGCGATCTCTGCCTGCGTTTCGAATCTGGGACCGCGGGTCTGAAAGTATGTTCCCGTTTTACCCTCAGGAATGATCTGCGCGAGTTCTTCTCTTAACGCTGCATCGATCGACGGAGGGGTATGGCCGATGTCGTTATCGTGCAGGGTGGGGATGTCCCAGGGGGAGAAGTAATCGTCCGGGATCATGATGCTCCCCGGCAAAAGATTATCATGCATGCTTCCGGTAGAGCCGAAGATGATGAGCCGGTCGACGCCGAGAATTTTCATGGCCGCGAGATGGGCACGGTGATTGATCCGGTGAGGGGGCGTGTTGTACTGATGACGGCTGATAAAAACGATCCGGCCGACATGGGCCAGGACCGGGCCGAAGGGTGTTGATACACGGATTTTTTCCAGAGGGGGCAGACGCGCCTGCAGGAGGGCTGTACCCCCAATGATTCCTAACATAGTCTGAATACTATTTTTCCGTCGAAGATATATAAGAGTCTGTTCAGGTGTGCGGTTTTTAGAGGAATGCCGTGAGAATGAAGTAGATGCCGATCAGGATTATCCCGATCCCGATGATGATGTCGAGGGTGTTTCCGCTGAGTTTGGTGATCTTGCGGATCTTTTGACCAAGAGAGCCGCCGACCGAACTGAGAATGAACAGAGGGATACTCAGACCTACGGCATAGATGAAGATGGTGAGAAGACCTTGGAGGGGGGTCTGGTAGAGGGCGATGTAGGTGAGAACGATGAGGAGCATGGGTGCGCCCCGGCCGACAGTTATTGCTCCAAACGAAAGGCCGAGAAGGAATGCCCCGATGAGGGTATAAGCATTTGGGAGACGGAACCGGTTGAAAATGCGCCGAATGGGCGGTTTGTATAGATGAAGGAGCTGGAGTCCCATCGCGATCATGAGGATGCCGCCAAGAATCCAGGCGACCGTACTGTTGATGAGGAGGATATACGTGCCGAAAAGTCCGGCGAGAAGGCCGAGAGGGAGAAGGGTCAGAACTGTTCCCATACAGAAGGCGGTGACGAGTCTGAGTATTGCTGAAAGGGTGAGGGTGGTTTTACCGCTGGTAAGGTAGCCGATAAGACCCAGGCAGATGACACTGTTGCATGGACATATCCCTGCAAGGAGGCCGAAGATCAGGATGCCAGTGAGTGATGGATCGAATACCGCGGTCATGTTTATCTTATGTATGAGGTGCCTCGTGATGAATTATGGTTTCGATGATTCGCAAGAGGGATTGACGGGATTTTTTCGAAGGAGAAAACAACATCTTTTTATTGCCAACTGTCCTATTGGTTAAGGCACATATAGTGTGTTAGCGGGCCGGTAGATCAGTGGTAGATCGCGTCCTTGGCATGGACGAGGCCGCGGGTTCAATTTCCGCCCGGTCCATCCCGTTTTTCAGATAATTTCCGTTTGTGTCAGTGTTGTATTTATTTTGCTTTTTGGAAACTATTATTCGTATTCGGCGTATTTACCGATCTCTCGATGCCGGTCGTCAAAGAACTCATTATCACAGGCTATGTATTTCGGTGCATCTTCTGTCTGCTGGGTTGTGTTCTGGCAGCCTTCGTCATCGCCCTGCATTTGAAAGCAAGCCTTCTGATGATGACCGGCGATGCTTTCGTAAGGGCGGTATCACAGGTCTCGAAGAGCCAGTTCGGTTATAGCAAAATGGGATTTGACAACACGGATGAACAAGATCTTCACGGCAGAAAGGAATCAAAGATGACTACATCAAAAAAAGATCCTGCTATCTCCAACTCCTCCTCATTTTTCACCGTCCAGCCCACACTGCAAATATGATAGAGCCGCGCGCAGATCTGGTTGGACAGCTGGTTTCTATACCGGATATCATATGCTAAGAAATCAGGCCGGGTGAAAAAATTCGTCAGACAGTTGGTCAGAATGAACTTTTTACTCCAGGATAAGGGAGCAGCTTCCTTGAAGAAGTTCGTACTTAAGTTGCCCCGCAGAAATTCCGGGCGATTCCGTCTGAACCACTGAACGATCATCGGATTAAATGATTCGATACAAAATACTCCCTCATAGGAATCAAGGCATCCTGCTGTCTTCTCGCACAAGTCATGATAATCCGACACGGAATCGGATTTCAGCTCAACGATCACCGGGACCTGTCCGCGAATCTGACCGAGAGCTTTCTCAAACGAAGGGATCCGTTCCTCTGACAAAAACAGCCGATGGTCCTGAAGCATTGCCAAACTGCTGTCCGCAGTTTTTACATCGGCGCCGCACGCCCGTTTCAGATCGAAATCATGAAAGACGACCACTTCTTTATCGCGGGTCAGCTGAACATCGAGTTCGATCCCATAGCCTGCATCGACCGCTTTTTTAAACGCGGACAAGGAGTTTTCGGGTGCCGCCGCCGCATTGTCATATACTCCTCTGTGCGCAATGTAAGATGTCTGAAATGGGATCAGCCGCTCTTTTCTTGATTTCCCGGGATAGAGTAAAACCAGATACAGACCAACCGGAGTGAGAAGGAGGAGAAGAATATATAGACTGTTCATAGCCTGACAGGTGGCAAAAATTCGATCATGTTCTGCCTACTTCCCGGCTGATATGTCGTATCTGTGATTCGGCGTTCCATTTCACGGGTAAGATCCATGAAGAAAAAAAATGCCTGAATTATTCAGGCAAACGATTTATTGTTATCCGGTTCTTCACCAGTAGCCTGAGAAGCAACTGCCGCTGTGATAACCTGCGTCACAGCGTTGCGGACGATCTCAAGACCCTGCATCAGTGTGGCATCATCGGTCGTTAATGCCGGCATCAGTTTGACAACCGAGTCTTCCCTGCCGGAGAGCTCGATGATCAGGCGGTTCTCAAAGCACAGATGTCTGATCTGCTGAGCCGTTCCTGCGGGATATGCGCCGCAGTCGATACCCCACATCAGTCCAAGGCCGCGGAAGTTCAGATCCGGGTCGATAAGCGGCAGATTTGCCGCCAGATAATCCTGAACGATCTTGCCTTTACGTACGGTCTCTTCGATGACATGTTCCCTGAGCATGAACTCGAGGGCTGCCTTTCCTGCGACGAATGAAAGCTGGAAGCCTCTGAATGTTCCGTTGTGCTCACCCGGTGCAAGAACATCATACTCCGGCTTTACCAGAGCAATCGAGCACGGCATGCCGATACCGCCAAGGGATTTTGCCATGACCACGATATCGGGGACGATACCTCCGCGTTCGAACGAGAAGAACGCTCCTGTTCTGCCGCATCCTGTCTGGATCTCATCCAGGATCAGGAGCATGTCGTGTTTATCGCACAAGGCGCGTATGTCTCTGAGCCACTGATCAGAGACGATATTGATCCCGCCTTCTCCCTGAACTGACTCGAGAATGATAGCCGCCGGTTTATCGACCCCGCTGTGATCATCACTCAGGATCATATCGATATACTCAATCGTGTCCAGATTCTTCATCATCGTCGGATGGGGGACATGCGTCACATTTCCAAGAGCCACACCGCAGGCTTCCCGTGCAGATCTTTCTGTTGTCAGCGCCAGAGCTCCAAGTGTCATCCCATGGAATCCGCCCATCAATGCCAGTACATTGGATCTGCCTTTCGCCTTTCGGGCGATCTTTAATGCAGCTTCAACGGCGTTGGTCCCGGTTGGTCCCGGAAACAGGACCTTATAATTGAGACCCCGCGGCTGCAGAATATTCTTCTGCATAAACTGGATGAACTCACCCTTGGCGATGGAATACATATCCAGCCCATGGACTAATCCGTCGCTCTGCAGGTATTCGATTACTTTCTCCTTGATATAGTCATTATTATGACCATAATTACAGCTGCCTGCTCCGCAAAGGAAATCGATATACTCGATTCCGTTCTGATCGATCAGTAAAGAGCCTTTGGCTTTTGAAAAAATAACCGGATACTTCCGACAATACGACCGCACGTTACTTTCGAACTCTTCGAATACGGTTGTTTCCATCAAGACGTCATTTGTGTTTTCAAGACCCATAGACCACACTCCTAGTTTTGGATAGTATGAATGTACAGGAAATCTAGCCCCGCACACCGGGCGGCTCTGAGATTACTAAACTTAGTTGCCCCCCCCTAGGCTTAAAGGTGTCCCTCGTAAAAGAATTGATTATGGCCTGATTTATGGACTTTCGGACGGAATTTACAGAGTTCAAAAAACCCCCTGCATGCCCGGATTTTCTATTCTTGACACAGGGGGGGTTGAATAGTTTTTGGTCTGTTCGACCCGGGGATGTATGGTAAAAAATTGAGGGGCATCCACGCGCATACTGATGATAATATGATCCTGCCCGCAAACCTCAGGTCCGCTGTCTTGCGACGGTGATCTCACCCCGATCGTTGATGCCGATGACCTTCTCCCCTGCGTCCCTCAGCTGTTTGATATAACTGATCACTTCGTCGGTGAGCTGTTCTCCCGGACAGATGAAAGGGATACCCGGCGGATATGGAATGATGGAGGATGCGCAGATCCTGCCTGCCCCTTTAGTCAATGGAATGCGTTCTTTGTCCTGCGGTACAGGGAACAGTTGAAGTTTTTCTTTGAGGATTGCAGGGACGGAAGATTTTTCCGGCGAGGGGGCCGGTACAGCACTGCAGCATGCGCTGATATCTTTCAGCGCTTCGATGAGCCGCTTGACGTCTTCGAGGGTGTTGCCGATCCCTGTCATGCACATGAGGATCGGACCGGTGGTGAGTTCTGCAAAGATCCCGCGTTCCATCAGGAGTTCTTCGAGACGTGAGCCGTCAATGCCGGCAGTGCTCATGTCGAGATTGATCTTTGTGATGTCCATACTGATACCTGCGTCAGTATTCAGCGGACTGCCGATGATCCGGAGACCTTTGATAGTGTCCGCCTCTTTATAGAAATACATGAGGTTTTCATACCACTCGGTCATGAGCGTTTTTCCGTGTTCTTCGAGGAGGTGAGCGTTTATGTCGAGTGAACCCATGAGGAGATAGGAAGGGCTGGTGGATTCCAGCATCTGGAGTTTGTCCTCCAGAACGTAATGATCGACCCGGTCTGAATTGAGATTGAGCACAGCGCTTTGCGTGAAGGAGGCGAGGGTCTTGTGGATGGAGTTTACGACGATGTCGGCTCCCTGCTCCTCGGCGGATTCGGGCATGTCGGTGAATTCGGCTTTGCGGAAAAATCTGAGATGTGCCCCGTGCGCCTGATCGACAATGAGGGTCTTACCCTTTTTGTGAACGACCTCGGCGATCGCCCGGATGTCGGAGCAGATCCCGTAATAGTTGGGGGACGGGAGAATAACTGCCTCGGCGTCGGGATTTTCATCCAGACACCGTTCGATCTCATCAGCTGTGATCCCGCCGGATATGCCGTATTCACTGATGATCTCGGGATAGGCATAAACAGGCTGGATATCGGCAAGAACGAGAGCGTTGAAGATCGCTTTATGTGAATTGCGTGCCATGATGAGTTTTTTGCCTTTGGGAACGGAGGCCATGACTGCGGCAATGACACCGCAGCTTGTACCGTTGATGAGGAGATAGGAGCGTTGTACGCCGTAAAGTCTGGCATATTTTTCCTGAGCTGCTTTGAGGATACCCTCGGTCTGGAAGAGGTTGTCGGCACCTGGAATCTCGGTGATGTCACAGTCCATCATCTTTTTGAGGAAGTCACCATAACCAAACCGCCTGTAGACAGCGGAGCCTTTGTGTCCCGGCATATGGAAGGAGACGGTTTTTTTGTCTGCATGTTCAGTCAAAAATGATATGATCGATAGTGTACTCATGATATTCCCTTGTGAATAGAACGTGCACCTGCTGCGGAATTATATTTTTGGGATGGCATGTAATGCGGGTCGAATGAATTGGCATTTTGCATCGAAATCCTCGTCTCCAAGTCAGCCCGGATCCTGAATTTATTATTTTTCGTAACCCATCTCTCTCAATGAGATCCCTGTTTTTTCAGCTTTCCGGGGCATTATCGCACCGCGCGGTCAGGGGTTTATAACTCCCCGTGCTGATAATTACATGGAATGTCGGAACTAATGCAAAAGATCCAGCGGGCAACCAGCTCGCAATTTTTTGACCAGACGGGACGAAACGAAGGAAAAATCCATCAATGCACCCCGATGAGGATCCTTCTCGAAGGAACCTGCTCCTTTGACTGCGCTTACTGTCAGATCTGCACGAAAAAAACCGGCATTTCCTTCACGCCTGAAGAACTCGCTCACGGTTTCCTGGAACTTCATCGTCAGGGAAAAGCCGGCGGCCTTCTCCTGAGTACCGGGATCCCCCGCGGAGATGTCGACCTTGGCATGGAAAAACTCACCGAGACGGCAAAGATCCTTCGGACTTCGGGATACAACGGATACCTCCATCTCAAAGTTCTGCCGGGATCCAGCCGGACCGACATAGTTGAAATGGCAAAGTATGCCACCCGTCTCAGTATCAATCTCGAAGCGCCAAACTCGTCATACCTCTCCGAACTTGCCAGTGTAAAAAACTACACATCCGACCTTCTCACCCGGCATAAATGGCTTGCCGAGATCATGCCCAAAAAACACTCCACCCAGTTTGTGGTCGGCGCAGCCGGCGAATCGGATGCTGACATCTTTCAGACGGTCATGACAAGTTATGAAAAATATGATCCTGCAAGGGTCTACTACTCAGCATTCTATGCTGTCACCGGAACACCGCTGGAAAACCATGAAAATACTCCTCTCTGGCGTGCAAACAGATGGTATCAGGTCGATGCCCTTATTCGGCTCTATGGATATGAAAGGGCTGAAGCTTCCCTCGCTTTTGATGAAAACGGCATGCTTACGAACACTGATCCGAAGATCCTTCTCGCAAAAGATCTCCCGGCAGTCGACCCGGCAGCCGCAGGATATGCCGAACTTCTTCGCGTACCGGGCATAGGTCCGGTATCAGCCGGAAACATTCTGAAAATCCGGGAACTTCACAACGTCAGAGAGCCTGAAACCCTTCGTGAATGCGGCGTCATCATGAAACGGGCAATGCCTTACCTATCTCTGAGCCGCACGCGTCAGACTACTTTTGCCTCCTGGTGCTGATTACTCCGGCAACAAACAAAGCTATTTGTCGATTCGCATAGAATAACTAAGTACCTTTTTGGATAACACATAAGGAGAAAAGCATGAACAAAACCATCATCACCGTCGTTGGAAAAGATGCCGTCGGCATCATCGCAAAAGTGTGTACATATTTGTCGAATAATCAGATCAATGTCGAGGATATATCCCAGACGATCGTTCAGGGATACTTCAATATGATGATGATCGTTGATACCGGAAACGCGAGCGTGCCTTTTGGCGACATGGCCCGCGATCTTGAACAGATCGGTCAGGAGATCGGTGTTCACATCAAATGCCAGCGTGAAGAGATCTTCGAAAAAATGCACCGTATCTAAGTAAGAGGCACGCATGATCAATATTCTCGAAGTCAACGAAACCAATAAAATGATCGAGCAGGAGATGCTCGATGTTCGAACGATCACGCTTGGTATCAGCCTTCTCGACTGCTGTGATACTGATCTGGACCGGCTCAACACCAGAATCTATGAAAAAATATGCCGTACGGCAAAGGATCTTGTCAGGGTTGGCAAAGAGATCGAACTCGAGTACGGGATCCCGATCGTCAACAAACGGATCTCTGTTACCCCGATCGCTCTTGTCGGTGGACAGGCATGTCATTCACCCGAAGATTTCGTCACGATCGCTCAGACTCTCGACAGGGCTGCAAAAGAAGTCGGCGTCAACTTCCTTGGCGGCTACTCGGCGCTGGTATCCAAAGGGATGACCAAAGCCGAGCGTGATCTCATTTTGTCTATACCTCAGGCGATGGCAGCTACTGAGCGGATCTGCAGTTCTGTCAACATTGGATCCACAAAGACCGGGATCAATATGGATGCGGTCAAGCTTATGGGTGAGATCGTCCTGAAAACGGCCGAGGCAACAAAGGATCAGAACTCACTCGGGTGTGCCAAGCTCGTTATCTTCTGCAATGCTCCTGATGACAATCCGTTCATGGCCGGGGCTTTCCACGGCGTGACCGAAGGAGATGCGGTCATCAATGTCGGAGTCAGCGGACCCGGAGTTGTAAAGCACGCACTGGAAGCGGTTCGCGGAAAGAACTTTGAGGTGCTGTGTGAAACGGTGAAAAAGACCGCGTTCAAAGTAACCCGAATGGGGCAGCTGGTGGCTCTCGAGGCATCGGAAAGACTGGGGATCCCGTTTGGGATCGTCGACCTCTCCCTTGCGCCTACTCCGTCGGTTGGCGACAGTGTGGCTGAGATCTTAGAAGAGATGGGTCTTGAGTCTGTCGGCGCGCCGGGAACGACGGCTGCCCTCGCTCTCCTGAACGATCAGGTCAAAAAAGGCGGAGTGATGGCCAGTTCCTTTGTCGGGGGCCTTTCCGGCGCATTTATCCCGGTCAGCGAAGATCAGGGGATGATCGATGCCGTGAACAGGGGAGCTCTCACGATCGAAAAACTCGAGGCTATGACCTCGGTCTGCTCGGTCGGTCTCGATATGATCGCCATTCCCGGAAACACGCCCGCAACGACGATCGCCGGGATCATCGCAGATGAAGCGGCGATAGGTATGATCAATCAGAAGACAACGGCCGTACGTCTTATCCCCGTGATCGGGAAGGATGTCGGCGACGTCGTCGAGTTCGGCGGTCTCCTCGGTTATGCGCCCGTCCAGCCGGTGAACAAATTCTCCTGTGCGGACTTCATCAATCGCGGCGGCAGGATCCCTGCGCCTATCCACAGTTTCAAAAACTGAGGGGCCTCTCTTTTTTTGGGCAGCAGCTGATTCGAATGTGCTTACCCCGTAATATCCTCCGATGTTATCATATTTGGTTTGCCTCTCATTTTTCCATAATCAAAAAAAGGAAACATTAACTAATTAACATATCCAAAATATATGTATACCAATTAATCTCATTGTTCATTTGTCAATGGATATGAAAATCATCTGTGTTCATTCCCCGTGGTTTGGATTTTTGGAGGAAAGTTAAATGAATTTATTGTACAACTTAGGCAAGGTCCTTATTTTGGTCTTGATGATCGGTCTGTTTTTCGGTGCTGCCAGTGCTGCGACAACGGAGGTCACGATCGAAAAATACACCGCAGAAGGTATTCTTCTTAACACAACTACAGTAGATTACCAGTGGATGGAGGCCCATCTCCCGGTTGTCGGTGACGGTATCACGCATTATTATTTACAGGGCCCGGTTTTCGAAGGTGATCTCTGGGATCCGACCGAGTCGGTGAACGTTGAGACAAAAGATATGGGTGCACTCAAAGGAACTGCTGTCAAAGATCTCTGTGAACTTGTCGGCGGAGCGGCCGAGGGGGATAAGATCACCTTTATCGCTGCCGACGGACTTAAAAAGACCTTTCCGCAGAAGTACATCTATCATCCCGAACCTGCGATGGGCACTGTTTTTCTCTCATGGTACAGCAAAGAGGATGGGTATGTTCCTGAGTATTACACCGGGATACGTCTGATGTTCACCGGAGACACCAGTCTGAATCCATGGGGATATCATGTCTTCGGCGTTGCCGATGAAAAAGCAACAATGGATGAGCAGGACTGGTATTATTACTCAGGCAAGTATCCGACGACCACAGGTCTTTCAGTTCAGAACATCGAGACCATCTCAATTGTTTCTTCCGTACAGGCAAAGGGTCAGCCGGAGACGACTTCAGTTCCTTCCCCGTCCTTTAGTTTGCTGATCTGTATTCTTGGCGTCTTTGGTGCAGTGCTTCTCTTCAGGAAATTATAAAATGAAACGGTTTGGCATCCTCATCCTGCTTCTCCTCCTATTGGTTCCTGCGGTTTCCGCTGCGGAACTTCCCCGCTGGGGTCCGTACATCACTTCGCTGGATGAGGAGACAGTAACGATTCATTACTGTTTGTATGAAAACGCATCAGGCGGTGTCGCGATCACCTCGGGAGAAATTACCTCGCTCTTCTCCTCGGATCCGGCAGCATATCATCATATCCGCATCCAAGATCTGACCCCGGATACCGCCTATTCCTACAGGATTCTTGTAAATGGTTCCTGGTCAGAAGCCTACTCTTTTCGGACATTTGGTGCTGAGAATTACACCTTTGTGGTCTCCGGGGATACGCGAAGCGAGCCGCCGTTTACACAGATCGAACGTCACGGTGTCGTTGCTTTAGCTATCGAAAAAGAACACCCGCTTTTTGTTGTTCACCTAGGAGACTTCTCCGGCGAAGCAAACGATCCTGAGGAGTGGGATCAGTTTTTTTCTGCTGGACACGATCTGTATGCAAATACGATTATCATTCCGGTTCAGGGAAACCACGATCATTCCTCCCTCTATGACGAGATCTTCGGTATGCCAGACTGGTATGCGTTCTCAGCCGGATCTCTGCGATTTCTTGTGTTAAACACGAACGGATGGACTCAGACCAGGTTTGAGGATCAGACTGTCTGGCTCTCTGAAGAAACTGCAGATACAGGGGCAAAGATTGCCTTTTTCCATCATCCATTTTACACAACAGATCAAAAACGTACCGGGCTGACCCTTGCCCAGATCCCGATCTGGCAGAAAATTTTTGAAACCGGAGAGGTTGCTGCGACATACTCTGCCCATATGCATGCATATGAACGCTACGTTTCCGGCGGTGTCACTTATGTGACAAATGGTGCTGGGGGGGCACCTTTGTATCCGCCGGTCACTCAACCGGCTGAAGAGCAGATCGCAGCGATCTACCACACGCTTGGCTTTGTTCGTGTCGATGTCTCAGGGTCGGAGTTCACTTCGACCTTTTTCAAGGTCGCTGAAGCGTCAGAAGACAACAGTGCCTTAACTAAGATCTTTCCCGAAGGCACTATCGGTGATCGGTTTGGCACTGCAGCTCAAGTCTCCTCCCCTATCGGCCTAAGTGCCCTTCTTGCACTTCTATGTGTATCCATTTTTATTATCAGGAGAAATCCATGAAACTCAGAATAATTCTACTAACCCTGCTTGCCGTCTTCTGTCTCGTGTCAGCTGCCGCAGCAGGTCCTTCAGGTGCGACAACTGAGCTGCATCTGCTTCGCATCGCAGAGAACGGTACCGTTCTTGAGGAAAAAACCATTGATTACCAGTGGATGGAAGCCAATCTCCCTGTTCAGGGCGACGGTTCCACACATTATTATCATCAGGGTCCGGTATTTACTGACGAGCTGGAGGGACGCTGGGATGTGAATGAAACCGGGAACTTCAAGGATCGGGGGGCGGTGAAGGGTACTGCTGTTAAGGATCTCTGTGATCTCATCGGCGGTATGACCGAGAATGATGATGTTATGATCGTCGCTGTTGATGGTTACCATGTTGAATATGGTTACTCAACGATCTATGAACCTCCGGCACGCCAGGGTCCGGCCACCGTCTGCTGGTATGTGGGTGAGGATGTTTCCGGCGTCGGTGAGCGTCAAGGTGTAGGCTATCCTGGAAAAGAAGGTTATTTTCTGGGAATGCGGCTCGTCTTCCTTGCTGATGACTCCGTGAATCCTGAGGGTCTTCATGTCTTCGGCAACAATGATATGCGTGAGACTTTGCCGGAAAAGTCGGTATATTTCTATGAAGGTCTTTATCCCTCAACCAGCGGTCTGACAGTCAAATGGGTCAGTGAGATTCGGGTCTACGAAGGAGGCTATACTGGTGAGACCGGGGTTCTGGCGAAGTCTATGACGACTCAGACTCCAGTTCCAACTAAGGCTGCATCCTCTCCGCTTTTCTTTGGCTCAGTTATAGCCGGAATGTTTGGCGGAGTCCTTCTCAGGAGGCGTTCATGAGAAACCTTCTTTTGATCCTTGTGATCTTTGCATGCATATGTGCGGCAGGATGCATCAGTGATCCTTATGCAGAAATTGACTGGCCGCTGACGCTTGTTGGTGCGGACGGTAACGAAAAGGTGATGACGGTTTCAGAGATCGCTTCCCTACCCTCAGTAAACGGAAACGGATATGCTGTTTCCACAGTCGGGATAAAATACGGACCCTATAACATAACCGGCGTGCCGCTGATCGAACTGCTGAATCAGGTCGGAGGCGTTCATGAAGGACAGACTGTGCATGTATCCGCAGCTGACGGTTATCTTTGGGTGTTCTCCTATGAACAGCTGCTGGGTGAGGATCTCCTCTGTCTGGATGCAAACCTGAAGGAGATGAAAAATCCGGCAACCATGACGCCGATTTTGATGTATGCCGCTGACGGCGCCCCGTATCCGTATGATGACGGCGGTCCGCTGCGTGTGGCGACTATGACGGCCGAACCGGATGTAATTACAGAAGGGAGCCTTTGGGTGAAATGGGTTGACCGGATCGAGATCCATGGATAAACGCGGTTATCTGGCAATTGGATTTCTGATCATTCTGTTTACGGCCGGTTCCGGTTGTATTTCAGATGAACACACCGTGGTGAAGGTGGTCCCTGCAGGCAGCCTCCTTCTTCCGCTTGCTGAAATCGAGCAGGAATATGAGGCCATTCATCCGGATATAGATATACAGATCGAAGGTCACGGCAGTATTCAGGCGATCCGTCAGGTAACTGATCTTCATCGGCCGATCGATCTGATCGTCGTGGCTGATGAGTCATTGATTCCTGATATGATGTATCGCGAAGGGCCAAACGGAGTGAACTATACTGACTGGTACACACCCTTTGCGCGTAATGAAATGGTTCTTGCATTCACCAATGCGAGTGCCTATGCTGATGAGATAACCACCAAGAACTGGTATTCGATACTCTCAAGAGACGATGTGAAGGTCGGATTCTCTAATCCGACTCTTGATGCCGCAGGATACCGGGCGCTTCTTGTAATGATGCTTGCCGAAGAGCAGCTGGATGTTCCAGGTCTATTCGGTTCGGTGATAGGAGAGAGTTTTAATCCGGATCTGATCATCAATAAGACTGACGGGGACATGACACTTGAACTTCCGGTCCTTCTGCGGCCTGAGGGCGGCAGCAAGGTGTTGATCAGGGATGCGAGTATGTTTCTTATGAGTCTTCTTGAGTCGGGAGGGATCGACTATGCGTTTGATTACAAAAGTGTGGCGATCGGCCAGGGTCTGCGATATGTGGAACTTCAACCTGAGGTGAATCTGGGTGATGAAGCGTATGCTTCAGTGTATGATGATGCAGTCGTCTATCTTGGCTTCCAGAGGTTTGCCACAATTGGAAATAAACGGACCGGCCTCCCGGTCGTATATGCCGCTACAATTCCATACGATGCACCGGAGCGTGAGGAGGCGGAAAAATTCCTGACGTTTATGCTTGATGCTTTTGCAGAAGGCGGGACAGGATATCCTGCCCCTCTCTAGATTTTACCTATTTTTTGTTGCGTTTTCCAAACCGATCTGATGAACTGCCCCTGGCGGGATCTCCACAAAGACATGTGAACCAGCCGAATACTCTCCCTCGCGTTTTCCAGAAGTTACGGTCAAAATCACACTGCCCGTGTCCACAAGGCATGTTCGAAGCGCCCCCCGGGTTTCGGTCGAGAGAATAACTCCTGGCAAACTGTTTTTGGATTCTTTCTGATGAAGAATCAGATCCTCGCTTCGTATACAGACCCTCCCTTCAAGACCGAATAATTTCGCGTCAGCGATGTTTTCGAATCCGAGGAATCTTGCAGTGGCCTCGTCGTTTGGATATGCAAACACCTCATCAGCAGTTCCTGTCTGTACCACTTCCCCTCCCCTCACTACAGTGATCCGTGTCCCGAGAGACTTTGCCTCTTCAAGCGAGTGGGTAACCAGTATGATCGTCAATCCCTCGCTATGCAGTTTCTTCATATCGGCGACACATTCGCGGCGTGTTTCATTATCCAGCGCGGCATAGGGTTCATCAAGGAGGAGGATGGACGGTTTCACCGCAAGCGCCCGGCTGAGTGCCACCCTCTGTGCTTCGCCTCCCGAAAGAGTCAGCGGTCTTCTCTTCAGCAGATGACTGATGCCGAATGTTTTGGCAAGATCCTGACACACGCTTTTCTGTTCCCCTGGCGGAACTTTTTTCCTTTGCATCCCGTAACAGATGTTTTCCTCCACGCTCATGTGGGGGAAGAGCGCATAATCCTGATAGACTATGCCGATACCCCTTTTCTCAGGAGGTGTATTTGTCACATCAACTCCGTTGATCCGGACAACACCCGTATCCGGATCATGCAGGCCGGCGATCAGCTCCAGAATTATCGTTTTACCGGCGCCCGATGGACCCATGATCACGCATAGCTCTCCGTCATCGATCGTCAGAGATAAATTCTTGAGGGAAAACTCGCCGAGAGAAAGCGATACATCCTCAAACTCTATCATATTTCCCTCCGATACGGCCGGCCGCGAAACGGAGAATGCCGAAGATCAGCAGACATGAGACGATCATCGTGAATGCGACTGCGCTACTTTCCTTCAGTCCCCCGGTCATAAATCTGTTGTAGATGAGTGTTGAGATAACCATTGGATAATAGGCGATCATTATTACTGCTGAGAACTCGCTGATTCCGCGTCCCCAGGCAAGAACTGATCCGCTGGAGATGTGTCTCAGCGTCATCGGCAGTGTTACTGTGCGAAAAACGGTGAACGGTGAGGCCCCCAATGTCCGTGCGGCATTTTCCAGATGGACCGGGACTTTTGCAAATCCCTCCTGGACGGTATTGACATAAAACGGTGTTGCAACAAACAGCATCGCAGTTACGATGCCGGGAAATGCATCCTGAAATGCTATGCCGATTGCCGAGAGCGGCGCTCCGATCCAGCCGTTAGGCATGAAAAGAAGGTACACAAGAATACCAGCGATAGTGTGTGGCAGCATTACTGGCAGATCGATGATCGTGCCGATCAGCTTTGCGGTCCGGGTAGTAGATCGTGCAAGAAGATATGCGAGCGGTGTTCCGACGATCATTAGGATGACGACGGCACAAAACCCGGCAAAAAAGGTCAGAAGGATCGTCCCGATCACCTCGGATTCTGTCGCGACCAGCCATAAAAATGCAGGATCCGAAAGTTGTCCAAGAGTTATATTCAGTAAGGCAAGAAGGATCAGACCGACAGGCAGTGCTCCAAGAAGGGCACAGCAGAAAAGAAACATATTCATCCGCAGCTTTTTTGCCATTATGTTATCTGTAGGCTGTTGGATATGTTAAAACATAGAGTGTGTATCATGCGTGTGCTCCGCTTCTCACACCATGGTCTGCAGATTCTTTGCATGAGGAGAAGGGTGCAAAGCCTTCATACGTAGCAAAAACCAATGAATACAGTATTATGTGCTTGGAAGAGGTGAACCCGGATGAAGTTGGTGATAGCCGGGAAGGTGAAGGGTTACTTCCTTCATGGGCACGACGAGTTTTTCACCGGTCTGTGGACTCTGCTGCTTAGCGTCGGTCTTTCATTCATTGCGGGGATTTATCTTGGTTCGGTCAGTCAGGTCCTCATCCTGATCCCCGGCCTTATGGTGCTGGTCACTCCGTCGATCAATATGCGCGGAGCCATTGCCGGGATCCTGACATCCCGCCTCTCCTCATCGATGCACCTTGGTGCGTTCGAGGCTAAATTCGGCAGGGATACGGAGCTGGGAGACAATCTCCGATCCTCGATCATCCTTACGGTGATCATATCAGCAGTTCTTGCCGGCTTTGGGAAACTCATTTGTCTTCTGACCGGAACAGAAGTGATCGGAATCATTGAGATGATCATCATCTCTATAATCTCCGGAACACTTGCTGGTTTGATCGTCACAGCGATTGGTGTACTCATCTCTGTTGTCTGTTACAGAAAGAGTTGGAACCTTGATATGGTGGGCGCTCCGGTCGTAACCACGTTCGGCGATATTGTCACTCTCCCGTTTCTGGTCGTAACTGCCGTTATCGTCATGCAGCTGCCTGTTATCGGAATAGTAGTTCTTGGTCTCATAGTTCTGGCTCTGATTATGTGGGCAGTATTCTCAATGCACGGAGCTACTAAGACGATGAAGGATGTTCTTCGTGAAGGTCTGCCTCTTTTGATCCCGCTGTGTCTTCTGGGAATAATTGCCGGTGTTCTGTACACGAACGGACTTGAAAGCCTGATCGCAGCAGCCGCGGTGCTGATTCTGATCTCGCCTTTCATGAACGGCTGCGGTTCGATCGGCGGGATCCTGACATCGCGTATAGGTACTGAGATGCATATGGGTCTGGTGGATGCCAAGGTTTTTCCTCAGGGTCTTGTTTGGAAACATTTCGTTGAAAATTATCTGTATGCCCTGCTGATTCTTCCATTGATGGGGCTCGTTTCGCATTATGCCGCGGTTCTTTGCGGGATCACCACGCCAGGTCTTGTTCCAATGCTCCTTCTGTCTCTGAGCGCCGGTATGATCGTCATAACAGTGATGAATCTTCTGGGATACTTTACCGCAGCACTCGCCTATCGCCTTGGGTATGATCCGGACAACTTTGGTGTCCCTGTGGTGACAAGTTCGATCGATCTGGTCGGTGCAACAGCGCTTATCGTTATGATGCTGATCCTGTTTGTCTAAAACGCCGGTTCAGGTTTCGTTCGTCAGTATTCTAAAATATGCAACCTCCTCACGATGTCACATTATTGAATAGTGTTCAGATACTCTGATTCGAAGGAGCCGTGAACCAACCGCATTTGATAATAAAAAAGATCATGAGCAGATCGCATTTCCTGCATCTCACCGATTCATCTGAGGGATCGATGCCGGATCACGCTGTTCGAAATTATTGGGTTGTTATTATGCAAATGCAGTGTCCAGAGCATTTGTCTTTTCACTTTTGTGCAGTTTGTCTGCCCAGGGAAGTTCACGGATCGCGGCGGTTGCCTTTGCCATCTCAAAAAATGCCTTCGCTTCATCGTGCTGATCCAGTTTAAGCAGATCATAGGCGATTCCGACCCATGCATCCGCATGCACGCTTCGAAGTTCAAGTGCTTTTGTATAGTATCGGATCGACTCTTCATACAGTCCGATCTTCGTCAGATGATCTGCAAGCTCCATCAGAAAGGCAAAATCACGTTTATCAAATGCTGCTGCTTTTGCAAACGCCTCCAAAGCTCCGGCAGTCTCGCCGAGTTTTATCAAAGCGTCTCCGATTCTCAAATGGGTCTGTGCATTCTCTTCATAGGACAAGGCTTTGTCAAATGCTTTTTTTGCCTCATTCCATTGACCGCTCCGTGAAAGAGCGTCAGCATACGTGAACCAGCTAATGGCACCCGGTGACGTTTCAACAGCTTTAGCTCTGAGCTGAAGTTCCTTTTTTGTACTGGCGGCAGCTTCATCTGAATGTTTCAGATAGATATGGACCGTTGCCATTCGTTTATAGAGGCCGGCTTCTTCGGGATATTTTGATGCGAGAAGGGAGTAGATGACGAGCGCCTCATCATGTTTTCCCATGTAGCCAAGCATATCAGCGACTCTGTACTGATAGTGGAAATCATTCGAAAGAGTTGCTGCTCTCTCAAAAAGATCTTTGGCATCAGCATACTGATGAATTTCTGCATAGGCTTCACCGAGTGCTGCAAGATACCGAGGATTATCTATATCGGTATCGACCGCAGAGCCGTATGCTTCAATCGCTTCATAATATTTTTGTTGGGTTATGAGGACATCGCCGAGGAGTATCCATACATCCGGATCTGTTGGATTCTCCTCAAGACAGGCACGATACAGTTTTTCGGCTGCATCATACTCATGAAGGGCCGTTTTTTCTTTGGCGGCCAAAACCAGCGAAGCGTCTGACATTATAGTAGATATTATGATTTCTACGAGAAATAGCTGACGACCAGATAAGACGTGCGTCTGCTTGGGATCTCGCCCTTTGAGGCGTCCCGCAAGCCTCATAATACTCTACCACGAATAATACATCCAGATATGCCGGAAAAAGATCTAGCTGCGACACTTGCCAGTATGGCAGACCCGAAGAACTTCCCCAAGGATCTGGCGGTGATTCTGGTTTGGCTCGTGCTTACTGTGGCTATGATCTATGTTCCAGTCCTCAACGAAACATTTCTCCGCGTAATATTTTCTGTGCCGGTGATCCTGTTCATCCCGGGCTATGTTCTGATCGCTGCATTGTTTCCTGAGAAAAAGTCGATTGACGGTATCGAACGGTTTGCTCTCTCGGTCGGTCTTTCGATTGCAGTAGTCCCGCTGATTGGTCTTGTGTTAAATTATACTCCCTTTGGGATCCGGCTCGATCCGATCGTTACCTCCCTGGTGATCTTCATTCTCGTTATGATGATCATCACCATATACCGGCGCGCCGCGGTTCCTGAAGAGGAGCGGTTTGCTGTGCCTTTTGAGCAGGTAAAACCTGCTCTTAAATCCGAGTTTTTCCCAAAGGAAAGTTCAAAGCTGGATAAGGCGCTCTCCTGGATCCTGATCGCGGCAATTGTTGTGGCGGCAGTGACAACTGTCTATGTGATCGCATTTCCAAAGGATGGTGAGAAGTTTACTGAGTTCTATATCCTGGGAGCGGATAAAATGGCTGACGACTATCCTGAGAAGTTTTTTGCCGGCTCAGAACAGTTTGTCTGGGTCGGTATCGGAAATCATGAGTATCGGGATGTGACCTATACGGTTGAAACCCTGCTTTTGAATGCTGAGTGGGACTCGGCAACGAACTCATCGGTCATTCATTCGTCGAAGGTCCTTGATCGCTTTTCGGTAGATGTCGCCGATAACTCGACGTATCTGGAGATGTATAATTTTACGATCTACGATCCCGGGTACAACCGTCTGGAGTTCCTTTTGTATAATGAGACGGTACCTGATATTGGAGCGTCGGCAGAGGCTAAAATGGCGGCTGCTTACCGTGATCTCCATCTATGGATAAAAGTGACTGAATAAAACGCATCTTTTATGAGGGCTTTGCGGGGTGACAACCACTCTAATACCGCTCTCATTCGTATTACTCTTCGAACCGCACGATACTCTTGTAAAAAATTATTCAATCACTTTTTGTAATCTGCTGCATCCGTTCTATTCCATGAATCTCTTTGATCACCGAGACAACTTCCGCGGGCAGGTATTCTTCCCAGGCTTCACCCTGATACATTTTATTTCTGACCGCTGTTCCAGATAAACTTTCACGAAGGTACATCGGCGGGGACAACACCGGGATACCGGCTTCTTTGAAAAGTTGGATCACCAGCGGATTGGATGTGTACACCGTATCAAACGGCGGGACCATCGACTTGACATGAGCTACCCAGAGAGCATTTCTCTTCACATCCTCAAGAGGGATAACATACACAGGGATTTCAAGACCGTTCAGGGCACGGGTGATCATCAGCACCCGTTCTCCTGCAGTAAACGGATGGCGAATATCGTGACTGATATCTGCACTGCCGATACCGATGATCAGCTCATCCACTTCCTGCGCGAGGCCGTCGATCACTGCTTTGTGACCGTTATGGAACGGCTGAAATCGTCCGACATACAATCCTCTCTTCATTTCTTTTCACCGATTAGTGCCGCGATCCTGGCTGCGAATGCCCCTGCAGTGAATCCTGCATCGATATTTACCACGGTGATTACTGCACAGGACTGAAGCATGCTGGCGAGAGCGGCCGCCCCTTGTCCCATATACCCGTATCCGGTACTTACCGGAACGCCGATCACCGGTTTGTCTACCAGTCCGGCAACCACTGAAGGCAGTGTTCCTTCCCGTCCTGCACAGACCACATACACATCGGCCTCCCGAAGTTTTTCCAGAGCCGGGATCAGCCGGTGGATCCCCGCGACACCTACATCGAACGAGGTGATGACCCGTGCACCCATCTCCTCCGCGATCGACCGTGCTTCTTCAGCGACCCGGATATCGGATGTTCCGGCGGTCATGATGCCGACGGTCCCACCGGAGGGGATGGGTTTGGTACCATCCGACAGTATCAGGATACCCCCCGGTTCCCTGATTTCTGCGGTGATGCCGTCAGGGAGTTTTTGACACACTGCTTTCACCTGGTCTGACGTTATGCGTGAAGCTACACACCGCCCTGAAGCCAGTACATAACTATGCATGATCTTAACGAGCGAGTCGGTATCCTTTCCTTCTGCCAGAACAACTTCCGGCATCCCGCACCTGCTGCATCGTTCCATATCCAGATTTGCCACATCGCCGACCCTGGTCACTGCCATGGCGGTGAGCCTGCTTTCTGCAGTTTGAGGATCAAGTATTCCATCCCTTACCTGATTGAGGATATCAGAAACACGCGGATGCTCATTCATTATTCTATGAGTTTGGTTGCCTGAGGTGAAATAGTATGCCCTCATCCTGAATACATACCGTTTATTCTGAATCCGGTGTATGGGTTTTCTTTTCAGATGTGTCCATCACACGAAGGCTTATACTTTTTTCACACGCATATATATGGAATATCATGGATCCAATATCAATAGACCCCGGACTTTTGCAGTTGACCGAGATCGTTCTTACCGCAGAAGTGGTGAACACCAATCCTGCCTTAGAAGTCAATGATCTCCCCGTATCGATCCGGCAGATGTTCTGCACCGAATCTCCGGGAGTCATCGCCCGCCCGGTTGTAATAAAAGAAGGCGTGTTAAAATCCTATCTCCCGACCCTTGCTGCCCGCCGTATTATTCAGGATGAGAAAAACTCCTATCTCTTATGCAATGACCTCGGGCAGTTTTCGGTCACTGCCTTTACGCCGGCACTGAAATGGTACTACCGGCATGTTGGTCCGGCAAAACTTATGCAGAATCCGGCGCTTACCCTTGCTCTGGAGACGGCAGGCGAACAGGATGTCAATTATAAAAAAGCCCGTGCCAATATCCCGCTCTTTGAAGATACAGCTGCCTACCTCACCGGAAAACTTGCCGCGATCACCGAAAAGTCCGAGTCGTTCAAGGAGGCCGCAGATCTTGTGGTCCCGTATGCCCCGGAAGAGATCGAGTTCTCCCTTTCTGATCTGGTCTGCACCCCTGATCAGCTCGGCATCGTGAGAAAAGTTCAGATATCTCTTGAAAATCAGGATTTTCTCAGAAGCCACCGCATCTATGAACTTGGCCGGATCCTTCTGGTCGGTCCGCCGGGAACCGGAAAAACCTCATTTGCCCTCGCGTTATCGCGGTCGGTCCACATGCCGGTCCTTGAAGTCCGTCTTTCGATGATCACCTCCCAGTATCTTGGTGAGACCTCGAAGAACATTGACCGGATCTTCGATCTCGCAAAGAAGATTGCCCCGTGCATTCTTTTCATCGATGAGTTCGACTACATCGCAAAGACCCGTATCTCAGATGACAACGGCACGATGAAACGCGGGGTCAACACCCTTCTCAAATGTATCGACCACATAAATCTGATCAAAGATCAGGTACTGCTGATCGGCGCAACGAATCACGCAGGCATGCTCGACGAGGCCGCCTGGCGCCGGTTCGATGAGGTCGTCACCTTCACCCTGCCCGATGCAGGCATGAGGGAAGCGATCCTTAATCATGTGGCATCAGATATTCCCTGCACGATCGACTTTACGACGCTTGCGGCACGGACCGAGGGCTTTTCGGGTGCAGATCTTAGGATGATGCTCACCGAAGCGATCGTTTCAGCCCTTCTGGCAGGAAGAAAGGAGATCAATGAGGCCGACGTCAATGCGGGAATGGAACTGGTCAACCGCAGAAATCTGGTCCGCAGCGGGTGTGCCTGAGATGAAGATCACGGCGCTTGGAACCGGGGATGTTGTGGGCACGCCAAAGATCGGTTGCGATTGCCCGATATGCTGCGAGGCAAAGGCAGCCGGAAAACAGCGGCTTCGGACCTCGCTCCTCATCGAGCATAAGGGTTTTCATCTCCTGATCGACACAGGCCCGGATATGCGTGCCCAACTGCTGGCAGCCGGCTCTCCGCGGATCGATGCCGTCATCTGGACCCATGGTCATTACGATCACTTCATGGGATTCGGTGATTTTTACCGGGTCCAGCGGGAGCCGATCTCGGTGTATGGTGCGCCCGAGGTTCTGGCGTACTGCGGGGGTATCTTCTCCTTCATTCCTCATGAAGAACACCCGGTCACCCCGTTTGAGCCGACAGAGATCTGCGGTATGGAAGTTACGCTCTTTCCGGTCGTTCACGACACGCCGACATACGGACTTAGGATCACTGCAGACGGCAAAACATTTGTCTACTCCTGTGACACCCGTGCCGAACTCTCCGAAGCATCGCTTGAACAAATGAAAGGCGCCGATCTTTTACTGCTTGACGGGATTTTCCCGCCGGGAGTGAACATCACCAAACATATGAACATCGAAGATGCCGAAAGACTTGCCGGTGATCTGGCGCCAAAAGAGTTCTGGTGCGTCCATATGAGTCATAAGATCCCCTGGGACTATGAACATGCCGCCCGCGACATGCAGACCTGGGCTCTGTAATTTTTTTTGTTCCCAGTCGGCAAGTTTATCATAGTTTGCGTACATTTAAGTATTAGCGCTTTTAGCTGTTTCAATGTAAACAGCGTTTTATGAATTTGCAGCGTACCTTAATTTGAGGTTTCTCATGTCACAAGAACACCAGGACGTTAAAACGGGAACCACCACAGTGGGTATTGTATTTGATGGCGGCGTCATCCTTGCTACCGAAAGGCGGGCAACGATGGGTAATCTGATCGCCAGCAAGAAAGCAAAGAAAGTACATGCCATCACTGATAAGATCGGTATGACAATCGCCGGTGGGGTTGGGGATGCCCAGCAGCTTGTCAGAATCATCAACGTTGAATGCAACCTCTATGAGATCCGCAGAGGTCAGGAGATCAGTGTCGGAGCAGCAGCCACGATCCTCTCCAATTATCTGAATCAGAACCGCTTTTCACCATACTATGTTCAACTCCTTGTCGGCGGCGTCGATACCGGCGGACCCTCGGTCTACTCCGTCGATGCTGCCGGTGGGGCAACGCTTGAGGAGCACTTTGTCTCTACCGGCTCGGGATCTCTGACTGCGTATGGTGTATTAGAAGATCGGTTCAAACCCGGTATGACCGAAAATGAAGCTATTGAACTCGCTGTCCGCGCTCTGCGTGCGGCAATGCTTCGTGACTCGGCCTCCGGAGAGGGATACAATGTGGTGATAATAACCCCGGAGAAGTTCGAGTATCTTCCGGAGGATAAAATAGCCGGGTATCTGCCCCCGGCAAAATAATCTTACTTTTTTGGAAACGAATTTTATGCAGGTTGAAGACAGACTCAAAGAACTCAAAGTAACTATTAATAAAAAAGTTCCACGCGGAGTTACAGTAACGGATGTTGAATTTGAAGGTCCGGAGATGGTCATCTATACTGATGACCCGAAACGGTTTGCTGAGGATCATGATCTCATAAAAACGCTTGCCCGCGATTTACGCAAACGTATCGTTGTCCGCCCCAATATCCTGGGAGATACGGAAGAAGCATATGACATGATCAAGGCCGTTGTGCCGGAGACCGCAGGGATCACGGATATCTTTTTTGATACCGATACCGGCGAGGTCCTGATCGAGGCCGAAAAGCCCGGTGTCGTCATCGGCAAAAACGGTTCAACCCTTCGCGACATTACGATGAAAACAGGATGGACGCCGAAGGCTGCCCGGACCCCGCCGATCCCTTCCGTGACCATCAAACAGGTTCGTCAGTATCTCAGGGAATCGCGTGATGAAAGAAAGGAGTTCCTTCGTCGCTGCGGAAAACGGATCCATCGCGATTCAATTTATACCGGCAGAGACCACGACCAGTGGCTCCGCATGACAACACTCGGCTGCTGCCGTCAGGTCGGTCGTGCGGCATTCCTGCTGAGCACACCGGAAAGCAAAGTCCTGATCGACTGCGGGGAATCTCCCGGCGCAACCGGCGCCGCCTCGTCTCCGTATCTCAATGTTCCGGAGATCTATCCGTTCAATAATCTGGATGCCGTTGTTTTGACCCACGCCCATCTCGATCACTCGGCATTTATCCCGCTCCTCTTTAGATACGGATATGACGGCCCGGTCTACACAACGCCCGCCACCCGTGATCTTGCGACGATGCTTCAGCTGGATTATCTGGATGTGAACAACAAAGAGGATCGTGCTCCTCCCTACTCATCGAACGAGATCCGTGAATTTGTGAAACATACCATTGCCTTAGGCTATGGGGATGTCACCGATATCGCCCCTGACATGAAACTGACTCTGCACAATGCCGGGCATATCTTAGGCTCGGCGATCGCTCACTTCAATGTCGGCAACGGCGTGTACAATGTTGCTTTCACCGGCGATCTGTTCTATGGAAAAAGCAGGCTGTTCAATCCTGCCGTGTCCCAGTTCCCGCGTCTGGAATCACTTATCATCGAAAGTACCTACGGAGGTTCGGACGACTTCTCCCCGTCAAGGGTCGAGGCGGAAGAGCGTCTGTATGAGGTCATCAACGAGACGCTCGGCCGCGGCGGGAAAGTTCTGATCCCGGCGTTCGCCGTCGGACGGTCCCAGGAACTTATGCTCGCCATCGAAGAAGGTATGAGAAACAACCGCATCCCGAAGTGCAAAGTGTATCTCGACGGTATGATCAAGGAAGCAACCGCTATGCACACGGCATATCCCGAGTACCTTAATACCGATCTTCGCAACCTTATCTTCCGGGACAATTATAATCCGTTCCTCGCGGAATGTTTCGAGCAGGTGGACTCCTATGATAAACGTCAGCAGGTCATCTTCTCGGAAGATCCTTGTGTGATCATTTCCACGAGCGGTATGATGAACGGCGGTCCGGTCATCGAGTATCTGAGCAACCTGGCTGAGTCGCCGAAGAATATGATCATCTTTGTCGGCTATCAGGCGGAAGGAACCTACGGCCGCCGTATCCAGAAAGGCTGGCGTGAAGTGCCGATCGGCAAACGCGGCACGATCGTTATCAATATGGAGATCCAGACGGTGGAGGGTTTTTCCGGTCACGCTGACCGCAAGCAGCTGATGAACTATGTTCAGTACGTTCAGCCGAAACCCGAGCGTGTGTTTACGATCCATGGCGAAGAGTCCAAGACGATCGACTTCGCGAGTTCCATCTATAAAAAATTCCATATCCAGACCGTGTCTCCACAGAACCTTGAGACATACCGGCTGGTCTGATGCGTCTCCCGGATCACTCCTATTTTTCGGCTATCTTCTGATTCTGTTCTTCATCTGTGTTTTTTTGCCCGGTCGATACACAAGTGTATTATACAATGGGCACTGAAAAACCTATTAATTATTTTACAGGATAGATGTAGTCATGGATACCAGAATGAAATTCTTAGAGCATGAACTTGCCGAGCAGGAACGCGGGCTCGCCGGCAAACAGGAGTCTGCCCAGGTCATGGTGGAAAAATCGGAAAATATCGAGGGACTTGAACGAAAGATCCGTGAACTTGAGATCATGGTCAAAGGACTTACCGAAGAGCTGCTGGATCTGAAGTCAGTTACACGCAAACTTGGCGCCCAGGTGGAAAAACTCGGCGGAACTCCCGTAAAAAGTCATCCCGAAAGTTCCCGATTTGGTGTGAAAAGGGGTGAGGTCGTCGCCGAACCGATGGCAGACCCTGCTCCGGTCCGTGCGGCGGAACCTTCCTCCCGGATCACATCCCCGGTCAGACGAACGGTCGCGGATGCTCCAGCTCCGCGCATGAGCCGCCCGACCCCTTCTCCCGCTCCCGAGCCGACACGGGCGGCCGCTCCTTCTGCTCCTGAAGTCCCGGTAGAAAATCTGAAACCCGGTGAGTTTGAGTATGTCATGCAGCAGGACGGCACCATCCAGAAAAGGAAGAAAACGGCTGATCACAGTGTTATCATCGCAGGTACCGGATACAATCCGTCCCGTTCTTCCCACTCATTATCGATTCGTGCCGACTCGTCAGCAGTAATAGAAGCCGATGATGATGATACTGTGGAAATCAAACGTTAACGGAGTTCATTCGTGCATATCGTCCAGGTTGAGATCGACAACTTCAAGTCTTTTTCCAGAAAGACCAAAATCCCTTTTTATGAAGGATTTACTGTAATCTCCGGGCCGAACGGTTCGGGAAAAAGCAATATCATCGACTCTATCCTCTTTGTTTTGTCGTTATCCACTTCACGAAATCTTCGTGCGGAAAAGCTTACTGATTTTATCAATACGATGTCCGGCAAAAACACCGCTGAGGTCACCCTCACCTTTTCGGATGATACAAGGATCCGCCGGCGGATCAAAAGGACGGCAAACGGCTATTACAGTTATTACTATCTCAATGAAAAAACCTGTTCTCAGACGGAGATCCTTGAGTATCTTTCGAAACGCGGCATAAAACCCCATGGATACAATGTCGTGATGCAGGGGGATATCTCCCGGATTATGGACATGAGCGATCTGGAACGCAGAAAGATCATCGATGAGATCGCCGGCGTTGCTGAGTTTGATGATAAAAAGGAACAGGCCCTCGTAGAGCTTGAACAGGTTCGCGCGAGTATCGACCGCGAAGAGATCCTTCTTGCCTCCTATGCCAAACAGTTGGAGGAGCTTGCCGATGCCCGTGAAGATGCGGTCAAATATCAGAAACTTCAGGCGGAACTTGAGTATTTCAGGGCTGCAAAGCAGATCGTCCGCCTCCGTGATCTCGAACGTGAACTTGGGCTCATCGCCCATTCACGGGCCGAGCAGGAGGAAAAACGTGCGGGTATCCGCAATGACATCTCCCTGCAGGAAAACGAGAAAAATGCACGTCTCGAAGATGTTCACGAGATCGATAAGGAGATCAGTCATAAACAGGGGCCTGCCTATATGCGGATCATCGGCGGGATCGAGGCAGAGAAAGGCAATATCCGCGTTGCTGAAGAGACGATCCTCCGCAGAAAAAAGGAAAAAGAGAGCAATCTTGCCGAGATGAACCGTCTCTATCTCGAACTTCAGAAGAACCAGAACACTCTCAATGACAAGATCCGCGAGTCCCAGACGCTCCAGATCGACAAAGCAAATCTGGCGATGGAGCTTGAGGCACAGAAAAAGACGCTTGAAAAAGCCCACGAGCTCGTCAGTAAATGCAGCCGCGACTCAAAAGGTGCCCAGGCCGAACTGGTCGATCTTATGCGGCAGGTCGAGGGGAAGAAAGAGGAGCGCGGTTCGATCGTCATTCAAAGGGACGGCATAATCGAACGCAGCCGGGTCCGTGCGCAGGAACTGGAAAAGCTGCAGAGGGAGCAGGGTTCTCTGGCAGAAGAACGTTCCGAGAAACAGGCCGAGATCGCAGCTCTTGAACGCGATCTTTTGGAAGCCGGAAAAAATAAAGGGCTCCTTGACAAACAGATCGGTGAAACAGAGCGGGCGATGCTTGGCGCACGCAAGGCTCTCGAACCTCTTAGGGAAGAGATCGCCAGACTCACGAAAAAACAGATGCAGATCGAGGCTCATCAGCAGGTTTCCGGTGCTACGGACCGGACCATCTCAGCGGTTCTTGGTATGGACGGTGTGTTTGGCACCGTTTCCAGCCTTGGAAAAGTCATCGACTCTGCATACACACTGGCGCTGAACATCGCCGCTGGCGGCCGTCTGAATAATGTGGTTGTCGACTCGGATCAGACAGCGGCCGATGTAATCAGATATCTCAAGGATGAACGGCTTGGCCGTCTGACTCTTCTTCCTCTCAATAAGATGAAGCCTCAGCCCCCTCTCTCTCCGCTCGCCGGTAACGGGGTCGTGGATTATGCGATCAATCTGATCGATTTCGATCCGGCATATCGTGATGCGTTCAATCTGGTTTTTGGCCAGACTGTCGTTGTTGAGACGTTGGACGCAGGACGCCGGCTGATGGGCAGGTACCGGATGGTTACTCTGGAAGGCGAACTGCTCGAGAGGGGCGGGGCCATGACGGGCGGCTCGATCCGTAAGGATCTTCGCGGGTTTGGCGTCGCCGTCGATCGTGAGTCTGCTGATATCTCTGCCAAACTTGCCGATCTGCGCAATGATGAAGCCGATCTTGCCGCCGCGGAGTCGCGTCACCGGTCGGTTGCCGAAGGGCTCCGTGCCGAAAGAAACGAGTGTGATGCAGCGATCGTTAAGCTCGAACTTAAAATTAGTGATTGCAACCGGATCCTTGACAAGATCGCTGATGATGAGCTCCGCGCCTCCCGTCTTTTGGAGGAGACGGAGCGTGATAAGAAGGAAACGGCGCATCAGGTAGCAGAACTGGAGACCCGCGTCGATGCTCTTTCTGATGAGCTTGAGGTGCTGAATCGGAGGGTGGGTGAACTGCGCTCGGTTCTGAATGAGGATGAGTTCAATCTTCTTACTGATAAACTGCAGAAGGCGCAGTCGAGTTACAATGATACGTCCCGCCGGTATGAGAACAAGCTGAACGATCTTGCCGGCCTGAATCTTGAGCGTCAGCATTTCAAACAGAATGTGGAGCAGCTTACGCGAGAACGGTCCGCTCTCGAGTCCAAGAATGCGGCGATCGATACGGAGGTCGCGGGGTGTTATGCCGCGGCCGATGCTGCCAAATCTGTGATCGCGGCGTTCGAGGCCGAGATGAAGGCTTTCACCGGTGAGATCGAGCAGCTTACCGAAGAGCGGAACCGAGTTCAGCGTGCAGCGGATGAAGCACAGATGAGGATCGTGACCCTGCAGGGTAATGAGGAGAGATGCAATGTGCAGATAACTGCGTTCGATGAGAAATCCGCCTCTCTGGCACTGGAAATGTCTGAAATCAAGGGCTCGATCAAGGAGGAGATCGTCTGCGATCTTTCTATGGAGGAGATCCTCGACAGGGTCGCGACGACGGAACGTGCGGTAAGAAAGCTTGGAAATGTGAATATGCGCGCGATCGAGCAGTATGATGAGGTCCAGAAGCGTTTTACCGAGCGGACCGATAAGAAGGAAACCCTTTCACGCGAACGTCAGGCGCTTCTTGACAAGATCGACAGTTTCCGGCAGATGAAGTTCGATGCGTTCATGCAGGCTTACACCGGGATAAATCTGCATTTTCAGGACATCTATTCCCGGCTGAATGATGGTGCGGGTCATCTGGTTCTGGATGATCATGAAGATCCGTTTCAGGGAGGCATGACCTTTGAGGTTTCGCCGCGGGGTAAAGAGGTGACCCGGCTGAATCTTATGTCTGGGGGCGAGAAGTCGCTGACGACCCTTTCGTTTATTTTTGCGATCCAGCAGTTTATGCCGGCTCCGTTCTATGCGCTGGATGAGGTGGATTCCAATCTGGATGGGGTGAATGTGGAGCGTTTGTCCCAGATGGTCCGTGATATCTGTACGAAAAGTCAGTTTGTGATAGTTTCTCATAGAAAACCGATGATCGAGGCGGCTGACCGGATGGTGGGCGTGACTCTGCGTATGAGTGATAAGAGTACGCTTGTAACTGGTGTGAAGGTGAATGGCTGAAGAAATTTCTGCAGGGAAGCTTGAAGAGCCAGTGGAGATTTTGTATCAGCTGGCGAAGCGGGGGGAGATCGATCCATGGAATATTGATATTGTTGAGGTTACGGAAAGATTTTTGAGCGAGCTCGAACACCGGCGGGAGCTTGATCTGATGATCTCCGGCCGGACGATTTTTTACGCCTCCGTTCTGCTTCGGATGAAGTCCGAGCTGCTCGATGGGCAGGAGGATGAAGCGGCGTTTGAAGATGTGTGTGCTGATGACGGGTCAGATCCGTTTTCGGAGGGCGATGTCGTTTTGGAGCGGGCGCTTGGTCCGATCGAGCTTCTCGAGCGTGAGATCGACCGCAGGCTTAAGCGCAAGGATGCGCGCAAGCGTCCGGTTACGCTGTATGAGCTGATCAAACAGCTGAAACTTGCAGAAAAGGCGGAGCGCCGGCGTTTGAGGCGGCGGCGGTATATCGATTCCGAGGATGAGTTGTTTGAGGAGCCGAATGCCGAAGAGGTTGTGGGTATCGCGCATGATGAGGATTATGAGCATATGGCGGAGCGGATATACGAGGTCGTCAGGTCGCATCCTGATGCGCGCGATCCAGGGGTTTCGTTGTTTGAACTTACCGGGGTCCTTCACTGGCCGTTGTATTTTGTATATCTTCCCTGCCTTTTTCTCGTTCAGAGCGGACGGGTCGATCTGGAGCAGGATGAATTTTTTGGCGATTTGTGGGTGGTGATTTCAGATGGTTTTGCAGAGAAGAGTTAAAAAAGAGCGTAATTTTTGGATCATAGTTCTGGATGTTCTGCTGATTTTGTGTCTTATCGGGTTTGTTCTGATGCTCGGTTCGATCGTGCTTTCAGCACTGGGTTTTTGGGTGTGATTTCGGTGTGTTTATATGTATGTTTGCCTAACATTATTACCTCACAAGACGCACGATCCAAGCCTTGTCCTGCCGGTTTCTTCCGGCGGGGCATGCCTGCTTTGATTCGGTGGGTTTATAAGTGATTGGAGGTAACTATGTTACCTCGCAAGGCTCTCGAACTGCCTTTTGGGTTCTCCGGCTTCTGATGCCTGAGTTTTCCGGAATGCGGTTCGAAGACTATATAAGCATTCGATGCTGATATAGTAGAGCTGTTTAAGTGGAGGACAAAACGCGAATCATCCGGGTTTCCCGGAGTGATTGTTGGTCCTGACGTTGGTATTGTGGCGATGCGGACATTCATTGAAATGACCGCTGATTCCTTTCATACGGTTGTGTTTTTGTGATTATGTCGTAGAAAAACAACTGTGTGCCTATAAGAAAGAAA
>NZ_AUMX01000015.1:0-59952 GCF_000430905.1 Methanocorpusculum bavaricum DSM 4179 | reverse complement strand
CAAACCGAAGGTCTGCGACTGCGGGTGTTCAGAGCTCTATAAAAAAAGTGAGAAAAATTTCAGAGTCTAGACTCTGTTTTCGATCTCGTATTTGATCTTTGTCAGGAACTCTTCCGGCGTCATCGTCACCGTCTTTCCATCGCGGGTGCGGATCGAAACGGTGTGATCCTCCAGCTCCTTCTCGCCGATGATGATCATATACGGGACGCGTTCGGTATAGTGCGCCTGCCGGATCATATACCCGATCTTTTCATTCCGGTTGTCGAGTTCGCAGCGGATCTTCGCATCCTTCAGCATCGCATAGATCTCCTCTGCGTAACTTTCGCTCTTCTTTGTAACGAGAAGGACCTTTGCCTGCATCGGCGCGAGCCAGACCGGGAACCTGCCGGCGAAATGCTCCGTCAGGATGCCGATGAACCGCTCGATCGAACCGAAACAGACCCGGTGGATCATGATCGGCCGCTGTCTGTCATCGTTCTCATCCACATAGGAAAGATCGAAGTTGATCGGCATTTGGAAATCCAGCTGGATCGTGCCGCACTGCCAGGTCCGGCCGAGACAGTCCTTTAAGTGGAAATCGATCTTCGGACCGTAGAATGCTCCGTCTCCTTCGTTGATCGTGTAGGGAAGCTTCAGCTGGTCGAGTGCATCCTTCAGACCGTTGGTCGCCGCTTCCCAGTCCTCATCGCTGCCCATACTGTTTTCCGGGCGGGTGGAGAGTTCGAGGAAATACTCGAAGCCGAACTTTGTGTAGACCTCGTTGATGAGCCGGACAACGCCTGCGATCTCGTCGGCGATCTGGTCCTTCCTCATGAAGATGTGGGCATCGTCCTGCGTGAAGCAGCGGACACGGAAGAGTCCCTGCAGCGTGCCTCTCAGCTCATGGCGGTGAACGAGTCCGAGCTCGGCGAGGCGCATCGGAAGTTCCCGATAACTGTGCGGCTCGTTTGCATAGACCATCACGCCGCCCGGACAGTTCATCGGTTTTATGCAGTAATCCTCGTCATCGATCTTCGTTCCATACATATTGTCCTTGTAATGATCCCAGTGCCCGCTGGTTTCCCAGAGACAGCGGTTCATGATCAGCGGTGTCGAGATCTCCTGATACCCGTTCTCTGCATGAAGTTCACGCCAGTAATTGAGCAGAGCATTCCTCACGATCATCCCGTTCGGCAGGAAGAACGGGAATCCCGGACCCTCGTCGGAGAACATGAAGAGCTTCATATCTTTTCCGATCTTGCGGTGGTCGCGGCGTTCCGCCTCCTCCTGCAGTTTGAGGAAATCCTCAAGCTCTTTTCCGCTCGAAAACGCGGTGCCGTTGATCCTCGTCAGCATTTTGTTTTTGCTGTCGTTTTTCCAGTATGCGCCGGACAGTCCGGTGAGTTTGAAGGCTTTGAGGGTCTTGGTATAGGTGAGGTGCGGGCCGGTGCACATATCGATGTATTCGCCCTGTTCATAGAAACTCAGCGGCACGTTTTCGTCCAGGTCGGCGATGTGCTCGACTTTGTACGGCTCGTTTCGTTCCGTCATGAGTTTGACCGCTTCATCACGGGTGAGGATGAACGGTTTTACCGGCAGGTTGGCCTTGATGATCTCCCGCATCTCCTGTTCGATCGCGGCAAGGTCACTGTCGGAGAGTTTTGTGTCGCCGAGGTCTACGTCATAATAGAAGCCCTTTTCGGTCGCCGGACCGTAGCCGAACGCTGCGTGCGGGTAGAGGCGTTTGACCGCCTGGGCCAGCACGTGGGCTGCAGTATGACGTATTACGTGGAGTTCTTCTTCTTTTTGACACTCGCCGATTGTTCCGTCGCTGTAAATAACTTTCATGTATTCCTTCCTTTCCTCGTATTTTCCAACTCTATTTACGGCATTCAGATATGGTTCTGCCGGGCTTTTTCCCGGGTACGGTCATATCTAAATATTCTTTACAGGTTTGGTTTTGCAAGGCATATGTATTTCGGTACAGGAAAGGTCTGAAGTGAGTTTCCTGGGGGAGGGTCCGCGGTCTCCGGCAGAAAAACGTATGTTTATCATTTCTCCAATACCATTTCTGGATATGTCGGAACTCAGTAAGAAGGAGTCGATGGATCAGTATATGCAGGCCGCGTATGAGGAGGCGCTCGCCGGGCGAAGCGAGGGCGGGATCCCGATCGGGGCCGTTATCGTTCGAAACGGAGAGATCGTTGCCCGGGGTCATAACCAAAGGATCCAGAAAGGCGATCCGATCCTGCACGGGGAGATGGATGCTCTTACGAACGCCGGCCGCCGTTCCGCTTCATTCTATAGAGAATGCACGCTGTACACCACCCTTTCTCCGTGTATCATGTGTTCCGGCGCGATCGTCCTGTACGGGATCCCGGAAGTCGTTATCGGTGAGGATGTGAATTATCCGGGCGAGGTCGATTTTTTGCGTTCACGGGGCGTGAAGGTCACGATCCTGAATGATCCGGAGCTGATTGGTATGATGAAGGAGTATGTCGAGGAGAATCCTGCTGTCTGGAATGAGGATATCTCAGTAGAGCTCTGAGATATGGTTGAGATGGTTTACCGGTTTGACCGCACATGCCTGTTTGTCGACTTGTCAGATACTTGTCGAATCGTTTGACAACACAACAAACCTCATATCATCCTTTAAATCCAAAAATACCTTTAATTATAATAATAATTATTATATTTTACTATTTTACGCAAAAGAGAGAGAAAGGCCCGCAGTGTCTCTCTCCCGGCAAACCTGACCATCCGTTCCTCTCTCTTTCCACACCTTTGTCAAATGGGGCAAATTGACAAATACTAAAATCAAACTGAGAATGTTGCTTCGATTGCCAAAATACGCCCGCAGACACTTGACAACCCGTTTGTCAACAACTCGCTCTTTTCGGCAAGTCCGCCTCCCTCCTTTCCAGCCTGCCTTTTTGGCAAAGCTCTTTGGTCCTCCCTGTCCGGAAAATCCAACGATCTGTAAGGAGACCTGCGTATATCTTAGATCAAAAAAGAGGATCCGGGGATCCCTTGCTGACTCCTCAGCGGTTTTACCGGCGTCGTGCACCAAGGCAGGCGGCAGCTCCGAATAGGCCGATGATGCCTCCTGCCAACGGAACCGGGCTCGATGCAGCCGAGCCGTCGGTGAGACCCGCCAGATATCCGTCAGCAGAACCGGTCAAAAAACTCCAGCCGGCCAGGACCGCACTGCCGGACGAGGTCTTTGCGACCGCGTTGAACTGACCGGGAACCTCTTCAGGATACACGATATCCAGTAATGCTCCGGACGGGGTAAGGGTCATCCATAATGGCGAATTCCATCCGGTGCCGGCGATCAGATACTCATCTCCAAGTTTTGCAACGCCGTACGGGACCGCGCCGCGCAGTTCTTTTTCCCAGACGACCTTACCGTCGGAAGTGACCATCGATGCCCAGATTATACCAAACGCAGTTGAGAGATTATACGGAGCAGCCGTGCCGGCAACGAAGTATCCGCCGTCTTCTCCTTCACAGAGAGCATATGCGGTACTTCCGGGACCGTAGTATTCTGTCTGCAGGCTGTCGGTTTTTATAACCGTGTTCCAGACCACCGTTCCGCCGTCTTTTATCTGCATGATCCATGCCTCGCTGCTGGTGGAAGACGTATTGGAAGTTGCTCCGCCGACAAGAACATAGGCTCCGTCATCATTCTTCATCATGGAAACCGGGATCCTGCCCTCCGGAAGGGACAGCTGATCGTTTGCAGGTGTGCCGTCGCTCAACAGAAAACTCTGGGTAAATCCGGTGTCGGTCTCCCAGAACCAGCCGGCAAATTTGATCGTACTGCCGGATACCACAACAGGCTGAACACCTGCGCCGATACCGGGCAGCGGAAGTTCATACATGATCGTTCCCGTCTGATCAGCACGGCAAAGATAAGTGTCGGTTCCAAGAGCTGTGACATAGACACAGCCCCCGTCTGACAGGAGCGTGATCGACCGGAATTCAGAACCGGTGACATTGGCCGACCAGAGCTCTTTTCCTTTGGCATCGGTCTTTATCAAAGATAAAACGCCGTCATGGAGGATACCAAGATAATACCCTCCGTCGCCGGTACCTGACACGGCCATGATGTCAGTGTACAGATCACCAATATGATACGTCTGATTCAGATTTTCGGTGACCGCCGCCTGACCTGCGCCAGAGAAGAGAACAGCCGCAAGAAGGAGGAGGAGAACCGCATGTATTCGTCGGGACATAGAAGTATATTTCACGTTCCTTGTTAGTATCTTTTGTCGTTCTCCCTGACACACACCCCCCTCATTAATGATAATAGAGAACAAACCTTAACTCCGCGTGAAAGCAGAATTCGACGGAACCCAGGTAATCGCCCCATCCGAAGCCCTCTCCCTTTATGAGCAGAGCGGCTACGGCCGGCCGGACAAATCAGGAACCCTCCGTCTCGATCCCAAAGAGGCCCTCTATCTGATGGCACGGGGAAAAATCGAGATCCCCGGCCTCTCATTTGACGAACTCCTTGCGGAATGTGCAAAAACACCTGGCTTTTTACGAAACTTCGTTGTCTACCGGGACATCAGGGAACGCGGCTACGTGGTGACCACCGGGCCTCAGGACTTCCGTGTCTTTCCCCGGGGCCTTCGACCCGGAAAAGGTCAGTCCAGATATCTGATGCGCGTGCTCTCGGAAAGAGATATGGTCGACCTTGCGGCGATCATCAGCGATGCGGTCACCTCGGCAAACATGCGCAAACAGTTTGTCCTGGCAGTATTGGACGACGAGCATGAACTCACGTATTATGAGATCAGGATCGGGAAGCCGAAAGCCGATGAACGGTTAGAGCTCCCTGCATTGATCCATGCTAAGATCGCCGGGATCCCCTCATACGTGACTGAGGATGGAAGCGGTATCACCGAGACACTGAAAACTCTCTGGCTCGGCACGATGCTGGACGGGGTCAGACTTTTCCTTTCACCTCTGGAAACCGCGTGGCTTCTGGAAACCGGACATCTTAAAACGGAACCTTCCATGACCGCTGAAGAATACATCAGCCTCGCGGCGTCAGCCGACGGCGAGTTCATGGACAAACTCACCCTGTACCGGTACCTGAAGGGTCTCGGATTTTTCCCGCGGTCAGGGTACAAGTATGGTCACCACTTCCGCGTGTACACCCAAAGCGGCAAACACTCCGAGATGCTGGCCCACGCGGTACCTTTGGAGACGCTCATGTCGATGAGTACGATCTCAAGGTCGGTACGTCTCGCTCACAGCGTACGGAAAAAAATGCTGTTTGCTTCCATCTCCGGAACAGAGATCACCGAAGTCGAATTCGCCAGAATGAAAATGTGATGTGAAAATATATGGCAGAACAAATAAACCCCTGGTCAAGCGCCCCGAAAGTCGACATCAACCGGCTCTTTGAAGAGTTCGGGATCGAATCGTTTGCTGCCCAGAAACCACTCCTAAAAGATCAGCCGGTCTTTATCAGAAGAGATATCGTCGCCGGCCACCGCGGATACGAGGCGATATCCGAAGCAATACGAATGAAAAAACCGTTCCATGTCCTGACCGGATTCATGCCCTCAGGTCATCCGCACTTTGGGCACCTGATGGTGATGAAAGAGGTCGTCTGGCACATCGATCAGGGCGGACGCGGGTTCATTTCGATGGCGGACAGAGAAGCCCACGCGGTTCGAGGCCTCTCATGGGACGTCTGTGACAAATACGCCCGGGAATATATGGAGTGCCTCTATGCACTCGGATTCAAAGGAGAGATCTACTCCCAGCGGAAAAATAATCTCCTCAAAGATCTTGCATTCGAAGCGGCGACGAAGATAAACTTCTCCGAACTCTCGGCAATATACGGATTTGGTCCGGATACAGAGTTGGCACACGCGATGAGTGTCGCGATGCAAGTGGGAGATATCCTCTACCCGCAGCTTGTCGGGGGAGCAGCCCCTACGATCGTTCCGGTCGGGATCGATCAGGATCCGCATATCAGACTGACCCGCGATGTCACCAAAGCCCTGCGGATGTTCCTTGTCGAAGACAGAGGTTCGCATATCAGCATCCGGGCGAAAAAAGCGACGCCGGAGGCAATAGATGCGGTCGCAAAACGCTTCAAGGGAGCGAAAAAATACGAAGGACACATCGATCTTCCGGCAGGACACAACGCGGCCGAGGTCGATGAGATCGTCCGGTCCATCGAGCAGGAGTTCGGCGGATTTGGATTCATGCTGCCTTCTTCGACGTATCACAGTTTCCTGCAGGGTCTGCAGGGCGGAAAGATGTCCTCATCGGTCCCGGAAAGTCTTGTCTGGTTCGATGACACGGAAAAGGATGCAAAGAAAAAGATCATGGGCGCTCTCACAGGCGGCAGACAGACCCTTGAAGAGCAGAAAAAACTCGGCGGCGAGCCGGAGAAGTGCTCGATCTATCAGCTGAACAAATTCCATATGCAGGAAGACGATAAGGAGCTCGCAAAGATGTGCGAAGCCTGCAAAGCAGGTGAGCTGATGTGCGGGACCTGTAAGAAGGAAACACTGGAACGTGTTCTCACCTTCCTCAAAGAATTCAAAGAAAAACGTGATGAAGTATCTCACATGGCGGAGTGGTAATGTATGGATCTTACAATAAATGAAAAACGGGTTCTTGCAGCCCTGACCGGCTCCGGGCCGACGAACGCGGAGGCTCTCGCAGAAAAGATGGACGCTGCGCTTGAATCGGTGATCCAGTGGGCCCATCTCTGCGCGGACAAGGGTCTTGTGACCCTCGAAAAAACCGTCACCGAACAGGCAAAACTCACAGAGGAAGGAGAGAAATATGCGAAAGAGGGACTGCCGGAACGACAGATCCTTGCAGGCATAGACGGCTCCATTCCGCTTGCCGAGCTGACCAAGAATCCTCTTTCCAAAATCGCGATCGGCTGGCTGAGAAAGAAGAACTGGGTCACGATCAAAGACGGTATCGTTTTCGTTAACGAAAATACCGCCGTCGGCGAGGACGAACTGGCGCTGAAAAACCCGGTTCCCGGTACACCGGCCTGTAAAGAACTCGTAAAACGCGGACTCGCCGAGATCGTGGAAAATACCGAATGGAAGATCGCGCTGACGCCGGAAGGCGAAAAAATCGCCAAAGGCGGTCTTGATCTGCGTGAAGAGGTAGCTACCCTCACCCGCGAACAGATCCTTTCGGGCGAGTGGAAGAGTCTGCCGCTTCGAAAATACAGCATCGCAAAGCTCCCGAAAAAGATCTTCGGAGGCCGGATCCACCCGAACCAGCAGATCCTCGATGAGATCCGCGATCTCCTCTTCGAGATGGGATTCACCGAGTTCCACGGATCGATCGTCCAGAACTCATTCTGGAACTTTGATTCGCTGTACCAGCCGCAGGATCACCCGGCACGTGAGATGCAGGATACGTTCCATCTCGCCGAGGAACTGCCGCTCCCGGACGGATGGGAAAAGATCAGAGATATCCACAAGTTCGGCGGAGACACCGGTTCGACCGGCTGGGGCGGGGAGTGGAGCCCGGAGGTTGGAAAGAAGTGTGTTCTGAGAACCCACTCCACCTCGCTTTCGATCCAGTACCTTGCCGAGCACCCGAACCCGCCGCTGAAGGCGTTCTCGATCTCCCGTGTCTACCGCAGGGAGACGATCGATCCGACCCATCTGCCTGAGTTCGAACAGCTGGAAGGTATCGTGATGGACAAGGATCTGCACTTCGGCCACCTGCTCGGGTTCTTTAAGGAGTTCTTCGGCAGGATGGGATTCGAAGAAGTCAGGTTCCGTCCGGGCTACTTCCCCTACACCGAGCCGTCGGTCGAACCTGAGGTATGGGTCGACGGGCTCGGCTGGGTCGAGCTTGGCGGAGCCGGTATTTTCCGAAAGGAAGTTACTGCTCCCTGGGGAATCGACTGCCCGGTCCTCGCCTGGGGACTCGGGGTTTCCCGTGTCTCCATGCTCAGAATGGGTCTCAAAGACCTGCGTCAGCTGTATAAGAGCGATATTGACTGGATACGCGCAAGCCCGGTAAGGAGGTGCTGAAGATGCCGATCGTAAAACTCAACAATGCATATCTGACCCGCCTGACGGGTACTGATATCGAAAGGATCCGTGCGAGCCTCCCCATGATGGGATCCGAGGTGGAACGCGAGGAGGAGGAGCAGACTGATGTCCAGTTCTTCCCGAACCGTCCTGATCTGTACAGCGCTGAAGGCACGGCGCGTGCTCTCCGGGGATATCTCGGCATAGAAACGGGTCTGCCGAAGTATGAAGTGAAGCCGTCAGGCATTTCTTTCTCAGTCGATCCGAAGCTTGCAAATATCCGCCCGTATCTTGGATCGGCGGTCATCAGAAATGTCCATATGGACAATGCGATGATCGAATCCCTGATGGGTCTGCAGGAGTCTCTTCACTGGGCAGTCGGCCGCGGCCGCAAAAAGGTGGCGATCGGCGTGCACGATCTCGACCGGATCGAAGCACCGTTCTCGTACATCGCAGCGGACCGTAAGACAAAATTCGTGCCGCTCGATTACGAGAGGGAAATGACGATGGAAGAGATCCTTCTCGAGCATCCGAAAGGAAAAGCCTACGCAAAGATCGTTGAGGAGTTCGAAAGGTTCCCGCTGATCACCGATGCAAAGGGCAGGGTCTGTTCCTTCCCGCCGATCATCAACGGGGAACTGACGAGAGTTACGGAAAACACGCACAACATCCTTCTGGATGTCACGGGCATCGAGCCGCGTGCCGTCGGCGTTGCAGTGAAAATCCTCTGCGCCGCATTCGTCGAGATGGGCGCTTCAGTCGAGTCAGTAAACATCGACGGTGTCGTCTCGCCCGACCTCAGTCCTGACAAGCGGATCGTTTCCGTCTCCGCATGCAGTAAACTGACCGGCATTCCGATGACCGCTCCGCAGATGACCGAACTTCTTATGAAGATGAGGTTTGGCGCCGAGGTTATCGATGAGGACAGGGTCGCCGTCGAGATACCCTGTTATCGTGCCGACATCATGCATGATCATGATGTGTATGAAGATGCGGCAATTGCCTTCGGGTATGATAAGATCGAGACGAGTCTGCCGCCGAGTTTCACTGTAGGAAAGCCGCACCCGGTGCAGAAACTCTACAGCCTTGTCAGAAATATCATGGTCGGGCTGTCGTATATCGAGAACACGCCGTTCACCCTTACGAGCGGGGAACTCTCCTACAAGATGATGCACAGACCGGAAAACCCGGCGGCGCTCCATGTTCTTCACCCGATCAGCGAAGACCAGACGATCATCAGGACCGACATCCTGCCGCTTCTGATGGAGTCGCTCTCGATCAACCGTTCACGCGAACTTCCCCAGAGGATCTTTGCCTGCGGGGATGTGGTGGAGGATCTGGTCACCTCCCCGAAGATGGCAGCGGCTTCTATCCATACGGCTGCGGACTTCTCGGAGATATACGCCGTAATGGATGCATTCTCGCAGATGATGTCGATCGAATACGAGGTCCGGGAGTCGTCGGATGATGCGTTCATTCCCGGAAGACGCGGCGATATTTACGTCTCCGGAGAGAAGGTCGGCGTTTTTGGCGAGATCAATCCGGATGTTCTTGTCGGGTTCGGACTCGAACATCAGGCAGTTGCTTTTGAGATGGACCTGAGAGGGTTTGTCGAAGGAAAGTGAGCTTCTGCGGAATTTTTTTCATCTTTTTTTCTCAAAGGAGTTACGCGGCGGGATATCCTGTTTTCCTGGACCCCTATCTGGTTCCGGATACGATTTACAGCTGTCAAAGTCAGGCACTGACCTCATTACTTACTCTGATATAGTATGGAGCGATCGGCATTATGAACATATTTGCTAAAAACAGGGTTCAAAAATCAGGTCTGAGTTATAATATTTGTTATTGAGGACCTTACCAGTTACATAACTAATATATACTTATCCCCACAACGATAGTACGTTGGTGCGCCGGTTTCCAAAATAAGGAGATCTATTGCATCATTTTTGGAGAATGTGAATAGTTTATGGACCATATCGAAGAAAAGAACAGAAACAATCTCTTCCTGATGGACAATACCGCCAATCCTGCACCATTCGGTCTTTGTGCATTTGGGACGACCACGATTCTGCTCAGTCTCCACAATGCCGGAATAACTGATCTGACAAGTCCCATCATCGCGATGGCGCTGTTCTATGGCGGACTTGCCCAGCTCATCGTTGGCATCATGGAGTGGAAGAAGAACAATACCTTCGGGATGGTCACCTTCGGGAGCTTCGGGCTCTTCTGGATATCCTTTGCGGCCATCTCGATTCTGCCGGCGCTTGGTCTTGCAGCGGCACCAACCGCAGTGGATCTCGCAGCATTTCTCTCCGTCTGGGGTCTTTTGATTTTCGGGCTGTTTATCTGCACTCTGAAGATGCACCGGCTCCTGCAGGTCACCTTCGCAGCGGTCCTCCTTCTGGTGGTGCTGCTTGTGGCTGCAAACCTGACCGGTATTCACCTGATCCATACCCTGGCAGGCGTAACCGGTATCGTGGCAGGCGCCCTTGCGCTCTATATGGGTGTCGGAGCCATCATCAATGACGTCTTCGGCCGCCGGGTACTCCCGGTTTAACCAATTCCTTTTTTTTCTCCCGGAAGCGGACGCAGATCACTTCGTTCAGGACGATGCGATTCTTCGTGACGGCATTTACTCGCGAATGTTTCGAACTTGCTCAGCTGAGGTCGTCCGCGTCCAACCCGCCCACTCGCAAAGCTTCACTTTGCTCAGCTAAGGTCGTCGACTTGTTCACAAACCTTCGGTTTGCTCTCCGCTTCAGGCTTACAGCCCTCGCTTGTTCTCCGACCCGCCAACTAAAATCACGAAAAGGGGGACAGGGGCGGAAGGATTAGGTTGGTGTGTGAGATTCGGTAAGGGTAAGGTTGGGTGTGGAAACATGAGATGAAAAAAACCGCGTTCGCAAATCAGAGATTTGCTCTCCGACTCGCTTCGCTCGCTTGAATCGGCGCGAATCCAATTCGGGAAGGGTAAGGTCGGGTGTGGAAACATGAGAAAGCCCACCGCGAATAATCGCGAATCTCCGCGAATCGCATTTTCCTTACGCTGTCTTCTTGTCCTCGTCGTTTCACTCCTCGGCCGCGTTCCTACGCTGCGCCTCATCGGCTCCGCGTGGCCGGAACGTCAGCGTGGAAAATGCTGGAAAACCCGCGTCGCGGGTTTTCTCGGAAATAAAAAACTCATAGTTCTTGAAAAATCAGGAATAACGAATGCTCTTTAAGAAAACCCGCGACGCGGGTTTTCCAGCATTTTTCGTTCCGCCGTCCCGGTCACGCGGAGCCGATGAGGCGCAGCGTAGGGACGCGACCGAAGGTCAAGAGGGCGGAACAGGAAAAATGCGATTCGCGGAGATTCGCGATTATTCGCGGTGGGATTCTCATGTGTCCACACTCAGCAAACCTCTTTCCGAATTGGGCCCGGGATGTCAGGGTCGTCTTTGGGATGATCTCTCACAACGAAATTTTCTTCATTTTTCCATTCGCAAATAGGTGTTTCGATTCCAAAATCACCCTCCGCCGATCAATTTTGACCATTTTTTAATGATGATTTTTCGTGGGTAAAAATCAAAATCGGCAGGATTCGGCGTATTTTCTCCTTCATGCAGTCATAGTATATAAATCAATAGGGAGGCGCCTGGAAAAAACGATACCCCCGGAATAACTACCTACCTAGTGCGTTACTAATTTATATAGTAGTAATTTTCATTTTGGTTTTTTTCTTTCCTTCTCTCTCTCTCTCTCTCTCTTCTGTACTGTACATAAAATAATAATAATAAGAGACCAGGCGCCTAAAAAAAAAGTGATTGATGAGAGTTTTTTCTTCCGCTCTAGGTCACTACCTAGGTAGGTAGTCTGTCGGGGGTCATCGTTTTTTTCAGGCGCCTGTGTGTTAGTATATATAGTCTTAATGTTTTGCCGGAGAAATCGGCAGGATTCGGCGTATTTTCTGTTTGAGGTGTGGTATTTTGGGGTCGGGAGAGGAGTATTTTTGATCGGAGGAGGGTGATTTTCGAATCGAAATGGTGGTTTTCGAGTGGAACCCGGATGGTTTTGGGGTTTGACTGGGTGGTTTTTTGGAGTGGAAATGGTGGTTTTCGAGTGCGGGTTGGGCGCGAAACGCGGACGACCTCAGCGGAGGCCGCCCCTTCAGGGCAGCCAACGTAACTCCGGAAGTCCCTCCCGCGACGCTCAACTCATAATTTATTTACTTATATAAGACAAACCATATACAACTATGAAACATCTACGAATACTTCTGATTTTCCTGCTGGCCCTTGCCGTATTTTCAGGATCTGCTCTTGGCTGGACCCCGGTGACCATCACCGACGACTCCGGCTTTGCATCCATAATAGAGACTCATCCTGAGACGATCGTCTCACTCGCCCCGACAAACACGGAAATTATTTTTGCTCTCGGGCTCGGTGGCAAGGTCGTAGGCGTCACCGAATACTGTAATTATCCGGCACAAGCCCTGGCAATACAAAAGATCGGCGGATATGCTACCGTAAATATCGAGAAGATCGTTGCGGCAGATCCGGATATTATCTTTGCCAACCCCAAAAACGGGCAGGAGAACATCGATTCTCTCCGCCAGCTCGGCTACACGGTCATCGTTATCCAGTCAGACAGTGTTGACGGAACATATGATGCGATCCGGATGATCGGGGCCTGTACCGGTACGACCTCCGAGGCAGAGTCTATAATATCTGACATGCAGATCCGGATCCGGGCAATAACCGATAAACTTCAAGGTGTTACAGAAAATCCCACGGTCATGCACGCGATGAGTGTTGAGTCCTTCTGGGTTTCCGGTTCGAACACATTCCAGAACGAACTGATCACGCTCGCCGGCGGCACGAATGCCTTTGCCGACGTGAAAGGCTGGGGCACGATCACGCTCGAAAAACTGCTCACGACCGATCCGGAGATCATTCTGGTTGATTCAGGTTCAAAAATGGGGGAGAGCGGTGAAAATACCATTCAGAAAGCATTCCTGACAGACCCCCAGCTCAGCGGTATCACTGCAGTGAAGAACAAGGCCGTTTATGTTATGGATTCTGACACCTTCGATCGCGGAGGCCCCAGGATCGTTATCTCCTTAGAGCAGCTTGCCCAGATCCTTCATCCGGAGATCTTCGGCGAGTATAATGAACCAGGATCGACCGCGGCTTCACCCGGATTTGGTGTGTTCCTGATCATCGCCGGAATCGTCGGCGGTCTCTTCATCTGCAGACGGGATTGAACAGAGATCGATTATTACATATTTATTTTTCTTAACGCAAACAACATATACACAATTATGCTTCGCCACCCCGTCCTTCTCCTCCCTGTGCTCCTCATCGTCCTGTTGATAAGCATCGTCATTACCACCTGCATAGGGATATCGGGGTTATCCATCCTCACCTTTGACTCGGAGATGATCCGAAAACTGATCTTTGAAGTCAGGCTCCCGCGCGTGATCGGGGCTCTGCTGGTGGGAGGGGGGCTTGCCGCCGCCGGCTGCGTGATGCAGGGACTTTTCAGAAACCCGATGGCAGACCCCTATATCATCGGGACTTCGACCGGCGGCGCTCTTGGAGCGGCCTGTGCGATCGTTTTTCTCGGCGGATTATTCATGCCGCTCTTTGCCTTTATCGGAGCCGCCGCGTCAACGGTCACCGTGTATATAATCTCGCAGAGAAACGGACGGATGGCGGTCGAGACCCTGTTGTTGTCAGGGATCGCGGTTTCGCTTTTCCTTTCCGCGATGCTTTCTTTTATCATGTACATGTCAGGAAACAGTCTTCACCAGATCATGTTCTGGATGATGGGCGGGTTCTGGAACATCTACTGGGACGATGTGGGACTCGCTCTCCTCATTCCGGCGGCGGCTGTCATCCTCTACATCTTTTCCCGGGATCTGAACGTTATGGCTCTTGGGGAGGAGGAGGCGATCCATCTTGGCGTCAACACGGAGAAAACCAAAAAGATCCTCCTTGTGGTCTCCACATTTATTACTGCCATCGCAGTTTCCGTTTCCGGATGTATCGGGTTCGTCGGGCTCATCATCCCCCACATTATGCGGATCTTTACCGGACCGGATCACCGGGTCCTTCTTCCGGCATCTGTGCTTGCAGGATCCATTCTTCTCATATGGGCAGACACATTCGCGAGAACCCTTCCCGTTGAGATCCCGGTCGGGATCATCACCGCATTCCTTGGAGCTCCGTTCTTCATTTACCTGCTCCGCCGGAGGACACGCGTATGACGCCTGCCATTTCTGCAGACAATATTTCGGTAAAATACGGTGACCGTCATGTTATCGAAAGGTTCTCTCTCGCCGTTGATCAGGGCGGATTCATCGGGATCCTCGGGCCGAACGGATGCGGAAAGACAACCTTTCTGCGGGCCCTGTCCAGGATCTTAAAACCGGATAAGGGCGCTGTTTTCATCGAAGGACTTGATGCGGAATCATTCGATTCACGCGCTCTCGCAAAAACGATCGGATGCGTAGGTCAGGAAACCGATGTGGCATTTCCGTTCACCGTACGGGAGATCGTGCTTATGGGCAGATATCCGCACATTGGAAAACTCGCCCCGTTATCGCCAAGCGATCTGGCTATAGCCAATGAAGCGATGAAAACTACAAACACGTTCCACCTCGCGGACCGGCTGATCACCGAGATCTCCGGAGGGGAACGTCAGCGCGTTCTGATCGCAAGAACGCTCACCCAGCAGCCGAAGATCCTCCTTCTGGACGAACCCACCTCCCATCTCGACATCAATCATCAGATAGAGATCATGGATCTTATCCGGGACCTTACGCCAAAGATCACGGTCATCGGCGTATTTCACGATCTGAATCTGGCATCATACTTCTGTGACCGGATCGTTTTGATGAAACAGGGAAAAATTCTCGCAGTCGGGACCCCCATGGAGGTCCTGACGCCGGAAAAGATCCGGGAGAGTTTTTCTGTCGGGATGATGGTATCGACCCATCCGCTTACCGGAAAACCGCATCTCATTCCGGAATACGGCGTTTTGCCGACGTCCGCCTCCACACACATCCATGTGATCTCCGGGGGCGGGACCGGGACCGAGGTCCTCTACACCCTGACTCTGAACGGTTTTACCGTATCGGCCGGGGTGCTCGCGGCAAACGATTCGGACTGTCTTGCGGCTGTGAAACTCGGGCTTGAGACGGCCATTGAACCGCCATTTGCTGTCGTGAGCGATGGGTCTGTCCAAAAACTGAAGACGATGCTTGCCAGAGCAGATAAGATCGTGGTCACCGGCATGCCGGTAGGATACGGCAATCTGGCAAATCTCCAGGCTCTCACCGGAGTCTCTGCACCGGTGTACCTTCTCGGAGAGGGTGAGGATTACACGGGCGGCGAAGCGACCCGTATTCGCAGAACCCTCATCGAGAACGGAGCAGTTATCGTACCCGGCATCACGGCCCTTATGAAGATACTGTACGCCGGCAATCCATGAACGACGCAGGCATCTGCCGGTGACGCGACCCTGATCCTTGAAGTTCTCAGACTGGAAGACGTCGCGCCAAGTATGGATTATCTGGCGTCACTCGGTTGTTAATTGGAATAGGACTTACGCGGTGTGGGTGTGGCTCCAATTCGGGAAGGGTATTACTGGGTGTGGAAGCATGAAGAAAAACCAACCGCGAATCGGCGCGAATCCCGCAAGCCGTTGGCTTGCTCAAAGAATCGGATTTGCTGATCCTCACTCTCGCAATCCAGCTTCGCTGTCTTGCTCGTCCCTTCATCGGGAGCGGGTTGGACGCGGAACGCGGACGACCTTAGCGTAGCAAATCTTTAGATTTGCGGGACCGTTCGGGCAAATCCTGTCGGCGCCCCAGCGCCTCCCGTGAGGGAGAGATGTATTGATCAGTCCTATATATGGAAAATGGCCATTTACTGACAATCTATATATGAAATCGAGAGGTAAATTACCATTGCGAGCCGCTGGGGCGGCGACAGGATTTGCCCGAACGGTCTCGCAAATCTAACGATTTGCTCAGCTGAGGTCGTCGACTTCGTCGCCAACCCGCTCCCGATGAAGGGACGAGCCGTCGTGTTGATAGCGGGTTGGACGCTGAAAGCGGACAACCTTAGCGGAGGCGGATCGACGGCGCAGCCGGCGATCTTAGCTGAGCAAACAGAATGTTTGCGAGCAAGGCTTTGCCTTGCGAGAGACTTGCGAGAGTGAGGATCAGCAAATCCGATTCGCCTCGCCAGAAGGGCGGATTCAAGCGAGGGTCGAAAACCCGAAGCGGAGAGCAAAGCGAAGCTTTGCGGTTCGCGCCGATTCAAGCGAGCGAAGCGAGTCGGAGAGCAAATCTCTGATTTGCGAACGCGGTTGATTTTTTCTCATGTTTCAAAAGATATCCCATACACGAACTCGAAGACATCTCATAAGTACATCAGTTTATTTCGGTTGAGAATAACACCGCGTAACTCCTATTGGAAAACTGAAGAGTAGAATTGGCCGCAGTTTTATTCTCTTTCTCTGCTGAATGCGCACGCCGGCCTTTCATGGAAAAGCATAACGCAAACTCATTTAACCGCATCGAACCTACAAATATATACTGTATCTACTGGAGGTTTACCCATGCTAGAAAACGAATATCAGCTTGAATACTTTAAAGAAAACGGATTCGTCCGCAAAATCTGTAAAAAATGCGGCAGTGCATTCTGGACCCTCGACCCAAACCGGGAGATCTGCGGGGATGCACCGTGTGAACCTTATCAGTTCATTGGAAATCCGATTTTCAAAAAACACAGTCTTACGGAAATGCGGGAGGCATACCTCTCCTTCTTCGAGAGGCATGGCCACACGAGGATCAACAGATACCCGGTAGCCGCACGATGGCGTGACGACATCTATCTTACCATTGCCTCCATCGCAGACTTCCAGCCGTTCGTAACGAGCGGCGTATGCCCCCCGCCGGCAAACCCGCTGACGATCTCCCAGCCCTGCATACGACTGAACGATCTTGACAACGTGGGCCGATCCGGCAGACACTTCACCTGTTTTGAGATGATGGCTCACCATGCCTTCAACACCGACGAAAAACCGATCTACTGGAAGGACCGCTGTCTTGAACTCTGCAGCGGATTTGTCGAGTCTCTCGGCGGCAACATATTCGATCTCACCTACAAAGAAAACCCGTGGTTCGGCGGAGGAAATGCCGGAGCAAGCGTCGAGGTCTTAATGGGTGGCCTCGAAGTTGCCACACTCGTTTTCATGAACCTTTCCCGGAAAAACTCAGGCAAACCACCGGTCAGTATCGACGGCAAAGACTACTACGAGATGCCGCTTCGGATCGTCGATACAGGATACGGACTGGAACGATTTACCTGGGCATCCTGCGGCACACCGACCGCTTACGACGCGGTTTTCCCGGAGATGATCCCGCGTATCCTCACCTCGGCAGGAATGGAGGATCGTCTGGAGAATCCCGAGGTCGAGCGCATTTTAGGATTGAACGCAAAGTTTGCCGGCCTCATGGATATCCGCGGCGAAAAGATCCGCGACCTCAGACAGCAGGTGGCCGACGCAACGAACATCTCGCTTGCAAAACTCGAAGAGATCATCGTTCCGATGGAAAGCGTGTATGCGCTCTGTGATCACACCAGATGCCTTGCCTATATGCTCGGCGACTTAATCGTCCCGTCCAATGTCCGTGAAGGATATCTTGCCCGTCTCGTTCTCCGGCGCAGCATAAGGATGATGCAGGACTTAAAGCTCGACGAGGATCTCGGCGATCTTGTGGTTTCCCAGATGAAAACGATCGGTCTTACCAACTTTGAGCAGGATGAGGCAATCGTCAGACACATCATCAACCGTGAGGTCGAGAAGTACGATACGACCATCGAACGCGGGACCCGGACGGTTCAGCGGGTAGGTCAGAATTATGTCAAGAAGAACGAACCGGTCCCGCTCACCGAACTGATCACGCTGTATGATTCACACGGCATTCCGGTCGATCTGATGGGAAAGATCCTGAAAGAGACCGGCGCCGCGTTCGAGATCCCGGACGACTTCGACTCGCAGATCGCGGACATGCACTCCGAAAACGAGACGGAAAAACCGGTCTCGCCGCTCGCGAAGTACGCTGACCGGATCGCCAAGATCCCGGAGACGCGCAAGAGCTTCTATGAACGGCCTGCCGATATGGAGTTCGATGCAACGGTCCTGGATATCTTTGACAACTATGTTGTGCTGGACGCTACCCTGTTCTATCCCGAAGGAGGAGGCCAGCCTTCCGATACCGGCATGCTTGTGACGAAGTCGACGATGGTCCGTGTTGACGAGGTCGTCAAATCGGAAAACGTCATCCTTCATAAAGTTCGTGAGAACACCCTGAAGCGCGGCGACAGAGTAAAAGGCGTCCTTGATGAAGACCGTCGGTGGGCGCTTATGCGTCACCACTCGGCGACCCATATGCTCCTTCGCGCCGCAAAGGAGGTCCTTGGCCCGCATGTTCATCAGGCAGGATCGCAGCTCTCGACCGATGTCGCACGCCTGGATGTCCGGCACTATACCCACATCACGCCTGAGGAGCTGAAACAGATCGAAACTATCGCCAATCGTCTGGTGATGGAGAATCTCCCCGCAATGGTGAAGATCGAAAACAGGGTGAAGGCGGAACAGAAGTTCGGATTTGCCCTGTATCAGGGTGGCGTTCCGCCGGGAAAAGACATCCGCGTTGTCCAGATGGGAGCAGAGGTCCAGGCATGCGCCGGAACACACTGTCAGTGTACCGGTGAGATCGGGCCGATCAAGATCCTGAAACTGGAACATATCCAGGACGGTGTCGAACGTATCGAGTTTGCGGCAGGGTTTGCAGCGCTTGATGCGATGCAGCATATCCAGAATCTGCTGAATACGTCCGCAGACACTCTGTCTGTTCAGACGGAAAATCTCCCGGGTTCTGTAGAGCGGTTCTTCACCGAGTGGAAAGAACAGCGTAAAGAGATCGAAAAACTTCGGGCAAAGATCGCCGAACTCGAGCTTTCCCGGATCGAAGGGATCGACATTAGCGGTGTCGAGGTCGTTATCAAACAGATCGATGTCTCCAGAAAGGAACTCGTCACGGTCGCAGGAAAGATCGCCGAGCGGGGAGGCGTGGCTCTTTTGATCACGACCGCAGACGGTCTTGGCGTTGTTGCCTCGTCAGGAAACGGCAGGATCTATGCCGGCAAACTGGTCGGCGAAGTCTGTGCTGAACTTGGCGGAAAAGGCGGAGGTAAGGAAAATCTCGCCCAGGGAGCGGGAACAGATCCTTCAGCAGTCGGAAAAGCGCTTCTCAAGGCCGAATCAGTAATTCGCACCGCGTTAGAGTCATAACTACCATTTTTTTCGCAGTTTAGGAGAGGGTTATTACCCCTCGCGTCCATACTGTTAGTGTATCTATCATGCAGGAAGAGAACGTTATTGTGCTGGAACATGGATCCCTTGAAGCACAGAAAGTTGCCAAGGTGATGGCGTCTCCCACATCCGCGGATCTACTTAACGCACTCACCGGCAATCCGCAAAGTGCCACTGCTCTTGCCGAGCGTACCAGTCTGCCCCTGACAACGGTAAAATATCATCTGGAAAATATGCTTTCAGCAGGGCTGGTCGAGATCTCCAATACCCGGTGGAGTCAGAAGGGACGTGAGATGAAGATCTATGCGGTCAAAGATCAGGTCGTTGTGTTCGCTCCGCGAAAGACCGTCGATGTCAAAGGTATCGTCGAGAGATACGGAACCATGGCTGGTGTTATCGCGATCGGGTGTTCTCTCGTTATCGCTATTCCCCAGACGATGAATCAGGTGATCGGAACACGATATCTGATGAAAACAAGTGATACGGCGGAGCTATTAGCCGTCCAGGCGTCCGGCAGTTCTCTGGCGGAGGGGGTTTCGTTTATGCCGCTGATCCATAACGTCGCACAGGGATTTTTGGTCATATCTCTGGCGGTTTTGGCACTGATGATGGCCTATGAAATGTATAAGGTCAGAAAAAACGGATAAACCCGAACCTTCTTTTTTCTCACAAAAAATTATAAAAAAAATACCAATCTTAAAGATTGGTACGATAGTTGGGTGCTTCGTCGGTGATCAGAATATCATGCGGGTGGGATTCCTTGAGTCCTGCGGAGGTGATCTTCACGAAACGTGCGTTTTTCCGCATGCTCTCGATATCCTTGCTTCCGGAGTATCCCATCGCGGATTTGAGCCCCCCGATCGTCTGATAGATGACATCAGTCACAGAACCGACATACGGGGTTGCCCCTTCCACGCCCTCAGGCACATATTTTGTTGAACCGATCCCTTTCTTTTGGAAGTACCGGTCGCTTGAGTTCCCTGAGGTCATGACGCCAAGAGACCCCATGCCGCGGTACTGTTTGTATCTTCTGCCTTTGACGATGATCGTCTTGCCAGGCGCCTCATCGGTCCCGGCAAACATGCTTCCCATCATTACTGACGAAGCGCCCGCAACGATTGCTTTGGCCACATCGCCGCTGTATTTGACACCGCCGTCAGCGATGACCGGAACGCCTGCGGGATCTGCGACATCACATACATTTGCAATAGCAGATATTTGCGGAACGCCGACACCGGCAACGATACGTGTCGTGCAGATCGAGCCGGGGCCGATACCGACTTTGATGCCGTCAACGAAGTCTGCAAGTTCCCCGGCAGCCTTTGAGGTCGCGATATTTCCGGCGACTACATCACAGGAGACGGAACCTTTGATATCTTTCACTCCCTGGACCACATGCATATTATGTCCGTGCGCACAGTCCACAACGATCGCATCGACGCCAGCGTCAGAGAGCTGAAGTGCACGGTTCATATCGAAAGGTCCGACGGCGGCAGCTACCCGGAGTTTTCCGTTCCTGTCACGGTTGGCTTTCGGATACTGCTGTTTTTCCAGAAGATCCTGCATCGTGATGATCCCGGTCAGTCTGCCTTTGTCATCGACGACCGGAAGACGCTCGACCTTTTTCGTGTACATCATGTTGATGGCGTCGTCTGCTGTGACATCGTCTTTCACCGTGATCGGTTTACGCGTCATGATTGTCTCAACCGTTTCGGTTCCGATTTTATTGACCAGACCGCGAACATCACGGCGTGAGACGATACCGAGAAGTTTTCCGTGAGGGCCGACCACCGGAACGCCGCCGATCGAGTAACGGTCCATGAGATTTGCAACTAGAGCAATGGTCGTGTCAGGGGTCACGTATCTGACATCACGTTCGATGACATTGTCAGCTGATTTAACGCGGGTGACGAAGGCGACCTCTTCTTCCGGCGTACAGTTTCTATGCAGAACGCCGATACCTCCGGCGCGTGCCATCGCTATTGCCATTTCTGCTTCGGTGACTGTATCCATCGCCGCACTCACCAGAGGGATGGAGAGGGAAATATTTTTAGAAAATCTGGATCGAACGTCCACATCATTTGGCTCTATCCAGGATTCTGCCGGTTCAATCAGCACATCATCGAAGGTGAGTGCTGTAGGGATGTTGAGTTTTTCTCCAAACATGTTGTTTACCTAACCATCTGAATCGCTTTTTTCACGAGTTCTTCCTGAACCATCGTCGATCTGTCTCCGCCGCAGACCATCCCGCGGACGCCGATGATCTCCGGATCGATCTCTTTGAGAACCGGAATGTCAGCAAACTTCAGAGATCCTGCAAGGGCAGTCCCGATGCCCAGAGATCGGTTCAGATCGGTGAATTCAGAAAGAACCGTCTTGTCCATAAACTCGAACGTGCTTTTGCCGTCTTTCATACCGGTATCGATCATAGAGAAATCAGCGCCGCACTCTGCTGCGAGCGGTGAGATGTCAAAAGGACTGATCGCGCCGAGTCGTTCAAAGTCTGAGTAACCGGCGATGACGACGGTCTTTTCCGGGAACGGCTCTTTGACAGCACGGACGACCCCTTCAATGACTTCCTTTGCGGCCTGTTTATCACTGAACATCAGACCGATCTTGACAAAATCAGCTCCGGCGCATGCAGCGCCGTATGCAGCAAGTGAAGCGTTTCCCGGAGTCGGGCGGTAATCGCCGATCGCCGCAGAAACGGGAGTTGAACCGGCCATACGTTTGATCTCGCGGATGACCCACGGAAAATTAGCGCCAAGCGATCCTTCTGCAGGACGCTTGACATCAATAATGTCAGCATCAAGGCAGTACTTTGCCTCGTCTATTGAGCTTGGGCTGACTAAGAGTTTCATGTATATTATGTGGAGGTTCGGGTTAATAGGGGTTGCGTCTGAGTCGGCGCAGAACCCTCAGATTCACCGGATTAATCGTGAAGATGCATGCCGGCGCGACGAACCGCGAGTTCTTCTTCGACCATGCTGAAATCAACATCAGCTGCTTTCAGGGCAACCATCAGATGGAAGATCAGATCGGCCGCTTCTCCGACGGTTTTTTCCGAAACACCGTTTTTTGCGGCGAGAATGAATTCAACGGCCTCTTCGCCGACTTTCTCAAGGGATTTATCGATTCCCTTTTCATGAAAAAGGAGATGGCGGACATATGACTTATCGGTGCCGGAAGAGACCGCACGTTCACAGATCACCTGCCATAACTCATCAAACACTTTTGCATCGGTCATACGTTTCCTCTGTTCGGTATAAGGATATCTCCAACCTCTTTCCCATAAAACCTTCTGACCAGGATCCGGGCTTTTTCGATCGTTGAACCGCCTTTTCCAATAGCAAGGCCGAAATCTCCCCGTTCGGGAACCGTGACCATGACCGGCTCGTCACGCTCACCGAATGAAACGGAAGCGACCTCAGCCGGTTTGAACATATTTGCTATGAAAACCTCGCGGTCCTCATCGAACTCGACCATCTCGATCCTTTTGCCGAGAACACGGGACATCTTTTTAATGTTGTCGCCGCCTTTTCCGATCGCTATCCCCATATCACCCTGACGGATGACATAGATGATCCGCTCGAACCGGTCATCGATGATACAGTCGATCGCGGTCGATTTCGTCAGGATGCGGAGCTCTTCGATATATCGTCGTTCTTTGAATCCGAGGGTCCGGTCAAGTTCATGCATTTCATCTATCGGCATGGCGGACCCCGGTTTTTCTGTTTTTGATTTGGAATATGTATCGTTGTTTTGCATGATATCCTCTGTTTTTATATGGATGTTTTTGATACTGATGTATGATATGTTTAGTATGATCTGCCGACGAGAGCGGTTTTGCCTGCTTTTCCGCAGATGATACACGGGCCGTCGTCATCAACGACATATTTGCTGCGAACCCCGGTCCCGAGAAGGGAGGAGTTGGTGAGTTCTTCGAGCTTATCAGCGCAGGCTTTCTCACCGCACCAGTGGACAACGACGATGTTCTCTTCAAGCATCTCATTACACGCTTCAACGGTAGTGACCGTCTTAAGGTGACTGCTCAGGTGTTCTTCGGCTTTGTCAAGGATCTGATCATGTGCCTCGTCAAGCAGGCGTTTCACGGATTCAGCGGCATTCTCCCGGGGGATCGTGGTCTTGATGCCAAGTCTGTTCGCACAGACAAGCTGGCTGTTGTCAAGATCGCGCGGACCGAGCTCGACTCTGAGGGGAACGCCGTGAAGCTCCCAGTGATAATACTTGGCGCCCGGGCGCATGTCGCGTGCATCCGTTTTCACGCGGAGACCGGCAGCTTTCAGTTCGCTCTCGAGTTTTTCCACCGCAGCCATGATCTCATCGCCGCGTTTTCCAACGATGATCGGGATGATAACGACCTGGGTCGGGGCAACGGTTGCCGGAAGGACCAGGCCTTTGTCGTCACCGTGAACTGCGATGATAGCGGCGATGCATCGCTCGGAGATGCCGAAGCAGGTCTGCGAGGCGAGTTTCTGTTCGCCGTTCACGTCCTCGTAGGTGATGTTGTAGGTCTTGGAGAAGTGGTCTCCGAGATGGTGAACGGTACCGATCTGGAGAGTCCGTCCATCGGGCATGACGGCGTCGATTGCCATCGTAAAGTCAGCTCCGGGGAACTTGTCCCAGTCCGGGCGGCGGGAGATGATGATCGGAACGCCGAGCTCACGGTAGAACTCTGACGCGAGACCCAGTTCATACTCGACCTGCTTATTCGCATCGTCCCAGTCGGTATGGACCGTGTGCGACTCCATGAAAGAGGTGATCTCCCGAAGGCGGATCAGAGGGCGGGTGTGTTTTGTTTCATAGCGGAAGGTATTGACGACCTGATAGAGCTTTAAGGGGAGGTCTGCGTGAGAGCGCACCCAGAGAGCATACATCGGGTAGATGGCCGTTTCACTGGTCGGGCGCAGAGCAAGCTTCACATCAAGAGGCGAGAGACCGCCGTGGGTGACCCAGTAGACTTCGTCCTCAAATCCTTTGATGTGTTCGGCCTCTTTCATGAACTCGGTTTCCGGGATCAGGAGGGGGAAGAGCGTCTCTTCATGATCTCTGTTCAGCAAACTGCGAAGAAGCGTGTAGGTATGATTGCGAAGCGCAAACCCAAACGGATACCAGACATACAGTCCTTTGACCGGATATCTGACGTCCATAATGTCCGCTCGACGGATAACTTCGTTGTACCATGCGCTAAAATCGCTGCGGGAGGGGAGTGCCCCGGTTTCTTCTGCCATATATTCACCTGAAGTAGTTAGTATTAGGTCCGTGAGAGTATTAATCCCACGTTCCACACGCGCAGGGCGGGAGTCTGCGGATGTATCCCGCAAGATATATTGAAAAGCCGGACCAATACTGTTTCCATAAATGACGGAGCCTGTAAACATCTCGATAGTAAAAATCGGCATCGACATCGGCTCGACCACCGTCAAAGTCATCGTGCTGGACGAAACAGATACCATACTTTATCGGGCTTATGAACGTCACTTCTCCAAAGTCAGGGAAAAAACCGGTGAACTGCTGAAGAGAGCAGCAAATGTTCTGGATGAAAGAAAGGCGAGGATCCTGATCACGGGCTCCGCGGGTCTTGGTGTTGCTAAATCAGCAGAGCTGCCGTTTATCCAGGAGGTTTTTGCCACAGCAAAGGCGGTTAAAACCTACTTTCCAAAAACCGATTCCGTCATCGAACTCGGCGGAGAAGATGCAAAAATTATTTTCTTTAAGGGCAGCCTTGAAGAGCGGATGAACGGGAGCTGCGCAGGCGGAACGGGAGCCTTCATCGATCAGATGGCAACACTGCTGAACGTGACCGTCGAAGAACTCGATGAACTCTCACAGCATTTCGAAAAGATCTATCCGATCGCTTCGCGCTGCGGTGTTTTTGCAAAAACTGACATCCAGCCGATCCTCAATCAGGGCGGACGAAAAGAGGATGTGGCGGCATCCATCTATCAGGCGGTCGTCGACCAGACGATCGCCGGCCTCACGCAGGGAAGAAGTCTGGGCGAGACGGTCGTGTTCCTCGGCGGACCGCTGTATTATTTTAAAGGACTGAGAACACGATTCACCGAGACCCTTCATCTGGACGAGAACCATGCCGTCTTTCCGGAAAACGGCGACTGTTTCGCAGCCCTCGGAGCAGCCCTCTCGACTGACGGATACGATATCTTCGAACTTTCCGACATCCAGAAGAGGATCGAAGAAAGCGTCGATGACACGACGCACACAAATCCCATGCCCCCGCTGTTTACCACGCAGGAAGAGTATGACGTATTCGTAAGACGGCACAACATCAATGAGCCGCCAAAGACAGACATAACCCGGTATTCAGGGGATGCATGGCTTGGGGTGGATGCGGGGAGCACTACCACCAAACTTGTTCTGATCGATGAAAACTGCGGGATCCTCTACTCGTACTACGGCTCGAATCAGGGAAATCCTGTCGGTATCGTGCTTGCAGAGCTGAAGAAGATCTATGGTCTTGCAGAAGACAGGATCAAAATACGGGGAAGCGCTGTAACAGGATATGGCGAAGATCTCATCAGGAACGCATTCGATATGGACATCGGGCTTGTTGAGACGATAGCTCATTACCGTGCGGCCAGGCACTTCAACCCGGACGTGGACTTCATCATTGATATCGGCGGTCAGGACATGAAGTGTTTCAAGATCCGAAACGGGGCTGTCGACAGTATTTTTCTCAACGAAGCATGTTCGTCAGGATGCGGCTCGTTTATCGAAACGTTTGCCCGCGCTCTCGGCTACGAGATCGAGGAGTTTTCCAGACTCGGTCTGTTTGTCCAGCATCCGGTGAATCTCGGGTCGCGATGCACGGTTTTCATGAATTCATCGGTCAAACAGTCACAGCGTGACGGAGCCACGGTCGCTGAGATATCGGCCGGACTGTCCATCTCTATCGTGAAAAATGCCGTCTACAAAGTTATCCGCGCAGCCAGCGCCGATGATCTGGGCAAACATATCGTCGTTCAGGGAGGGACGTTCAAGAACGATGCTGTTCTCCGGAGTTTTGAACAGGAACTCGAGCGTGAGGTCACCCGGCCGGTCATTGCCGGGATATCGGGAGCGTATGGCGCAGCGCTGTTTGCAAAGGATGCTGAGCTGAAAAATTCAGCCCTCCTTACCCGGGAACAGCTCGAAAGTTTCACTCACAAAGCCCGCCCCATAACCTGCGGTCTTTGTACGAATCACTGCAGTCTTACTGTGAACACCTTCGATAACGGACGCAGGTTCGTCTCAGGAAACAGATGCAGCAGACCTCTTGGAAAACAGAAAAACGATCTGCCGAATCTGGCGAAGTGGAAGTATGACAAGCTTCGTTCTCTGACCGGTGTTCCCGGACCGCGCGGAAAGATCGGGCTGCCGTTTGGACTCAATATGTTCGAGAACCTTGCGTTCTGGCATGCGTTCTTTACAAAACTCGGATTTGAAGTGATCCTGTCGCCGGAATCATCCCGCGCCGTCTACCGGCTCGGGCAGCACACTATCCCTTCGGATACGGTCTGCTATCCGGCAAAACTGATGCACGGTCATGTTATCTCCCTGATAAATGACGGTGTCGACACGATCTTCTACCCCTGTCTGCCTTACAACTTCGATGAAGGAGCGGGAGACAACCACTTCAACTGCCCGGTCGTCGCCTACTACCCGGAACTTCTCGCAGCAAACATCTCCGAGTTAGCAAACGTCAGATTTTTGGATCCTTACTTCGGTCTGCACAGACCCAAAGATTTTGCCAAGCGGGCCGCCGCCTACTTCAAAAAAGAGTTCGGGATCCCGGAACGTGAAACGAAGGCGGCGGCGCTTGCTGCGTATGAGGCTTATGAGAAATATAAAGACGAGATCCGTGCAAAAGGCGAGGAATATATCAGGTTCGCGAGAGTTAACGGCCATAAAATCCTTGTTATGGCGGGCAGGCCCTATCATATAGATCCGGAGATCGGACACGGAATAGATGAACTGGCCGTTTCCTATGGATTTGTGCTCATAAGCGAGGACTCAATCTCCCATCTTGTGGAAAAACAACCCAGAAAAGTACTGAATCAGTGGACCTATCAGTCAAGACTCTACTCTGCCGCCAGATATGTCTGCACGCAGGCAGATATGGAACTTATCCAGCTGGTTTCATTCGGATGCGGGATCGATGCGATCACGACGGATGAGACCAGAGACATACTTGAAGCCGGCGGAAAACTCTATACCCAGATCAAAATCGACGAGATCACGAATCTCGGCGCTGTCAAGATCCGGCTCCGCAGTCTGATCGCGGCAGTAGAAGCGCGGGAGAGGAAATAATATGGCAGAACTGATGTATGATGAGACCGGGCGTCTCCTCTTCACCGAGGAAATGAAGCGCGAATACACGATCCTCATGCCCCAGATGCTTCCGGTGATGTTCCATCTTTTGAAGAGGATCATCGAACTCGAAGGATATACGATCGAGATCCTCACCTCAACTGACCGGAAAATCGTGGAGACCGGATTAAAGTATGTCCACAATGACACCTGTTATCCGGCCCTTCTTGTCATTGGTCAGCTGATCGAAGCGGTCCAAAGCGGAAGATATGATCCCCACAAAGTGGCCCTCCTTATCAGCCAGACCGGGGGCGGCTGCCGGGCCTCAAACTATATTCATCTTCTCAGGAAAGCTCTGAAGAAAGCAGGTCTCGAGTACATTCCGGTGATCTCGATCAACCTTTCCGGTCTGGAGGAAAATCCCGGATTTAAGATCCCTGTATCGGTCGGCCGCCGGATGATCTATGGTATGATGTATGGGGATCTCCTGGTCCATCTCGGAAATCAGTGCAGACCCTATGAGCTGGAGAAGGGAGCGACCGACACCCTGATCTCACGATGGACCGATGATCTCGTGGACCTTTTCGTTCATGGAAAGGGTATGAGCCGCGGGCAGATGAAACGATATATGGAAAAGATTACCCGCGACTTTGCAGCGATCCCGCGCAGCACGGAAAAGAAGATCAGGGTCGGGATCGTCGGGGAGATCTATATCAAGTATGCTCCGCTTGGAAACAATAATCTGGAGGATTTCCTTCTCAACGAAGGAGTGGAAGTCATCGTTCCGGGCATTACTGACTTCATGCTGTTCAAATTCAATAACCGGTCTGTTGACGTGGATCTGTACGGCGGCAGCAGACTGAAAAAATTCGCGATCGGTGTTGCCCAGAGATACATCGAGAGCTGTCAGAAGATCATGATCGGCGTGATCAGAGAGGAAGGTACGTTTCGTGCGATGGGAACGTTTGCTGATTTGCAAAACGTCATCAAAGGATATCTCGGATACGGAAACAAAATGGGGGAGGGCTGGCTTCTCACTGCCGAAATGCTGGAACTGATCCACTCGGGAACTCCGAACATTGTCTGCACGCAGCCTTTTGGCTGTCTGCCGAACCATGTGGTCGGGAAGGGCATGATGAGAAGACTGAAAGTCGATTTTCCGGATTCTAATATTGTTGCTGTCGATTATGATCCGGGGGCAACACGGATCAATCAGGAGAACCGGATCAAACTGATGCTGGCTAACGCGAAATCCGGGTAATCACAAATGAATATATTAACTAGAGGGGACTACTTAAAGTAGAGAGACGAGAGGTACAATGTCATGAAAATGCTGATGAGCAGCGGCCGAACGATCGAACAAGGAAAAGCCCTCTACCACAAAGAGGCGGAGTGTTACTCAAGGAGTACGTCGGTCTGTTATCTGCATCCTATGGACATGATGGACCTTGACATCGAAAATGGCGAGACGGTCCTCGTGTCTTCTCCGGTCTCATCCGTCGTTTTTACCGCTATCCAATCGCCTGAAACGCCAAGAGGGATCATCTATATGCCGCTTGGTCCTTACTGTAATGCGCTGCTGACGGGAAACACCCATTCAACCGGGGCGCCTGATTTTAAAGGGATAACTGTCGATGTTTCATCCACGACAGATACTTCTGTCTCTGCTACGGATCTTATGACCGAGCTTGGCGGAGTGCCCTTCGATCTTCCAACTGCCGATAAAGTTCCCGGCTGTCCTGACGGAGAGGTCGTCGTCCAGCATGCTGTCTGTCCGATGTGCGGATGCGTATGTGATGATCTGGAGATTCATTTTTCCAACGGCAAGGTGACTGAAGTCGTAAACGGATGTACGCTTTCTGCTGAGAAGTTCAAAGCAGCCGGCCGGCTGCTGTCCCCTGCTGTCCGTGAGGGGGATACCTGGCGGTACACTGATTATGATGAAGCGATAACTAAAACCGCTCTCTGCCTTGCCCGCGCAAAGAGGCCGCTTTTATACGGCTGGAGCAGCACCTCGGCCGAAGCAATGCAGGTAGGGATCGAACTTGCTGAAGAGGTGGGCGGGGTGATAGACAACTGTTCTTCCGAGTGCCACGGACCCACGGTCCTTGCGATCCAGGAGGTGGGTCATCCGGGATGCACCCTTGGTCAGGTCAAAAACAGAGCTGATGTAGTGGTCTACTGGGCGTGCAATCCGCAGGTAGCCCATCCGCGGCATATGTCGCGTTATACTACCTATACGACCGGCTACTTCAGAAAAGAGGGGAGAGAGGACCGGACCATAATCGTGGTGGATATACGCGAATCAGAGACGGCAAAACTGGCGGATGTTTTTCTCAAAATAAAACCGGGCAGCGACTTTGCCATATTCAACGCTCTTCGGGCAATCGTTTCTGGAAAAGGTGATATTCTTCCGGATGAAATCGGCGGGGTCGAGAAGGGCCAGCTTCTCAGACTTGGCGACATCCTTCTAAGTGCGCAGTTTGGGATCTTCTTCACCGGTGTCGGTCTCACTCATTCAAGAGGCAAATACAAAAATGTCCGTGCCGGTATAGAACTCATCGATGAACTGAGCCGTCACACCAAATATGCCCTGTCTCCACTCAAAGGTCACTGGAATGTTGACGGAACCTGCCATATCTTCTCACTGACAACCGGATATCCGTTTGCCATCGACTACTCACGCGGTATTGCGTATTACAATCCCGGTGAAACGAGCGGGATCGATCTCCTGGAACGCAATGAAGTTGACTGCTGTCTTGTCGTTTCTACAGATATCGGCGCACACTTTCCGCGAACAAGCATCGAACGGCTGGGGAAAATACATACTATCGTTCTTGATCCGTACGTGTCTTTGACCACGCCCTTTGCAAAGATCCAGCTTCCCGGCTCTGTTATCGGAGTCGATGCAGAAGGTACTGCATACCGGATGGACGGGATCCCCATTCACGTAAGAAAAATTCTCGACTCATCTGTCCCGTCAGATAAGGAGATACTAGAGCGTATTCTCTCTGAAGTCAGAAGAATCAAAAAAGAGCAGACAGAAAACGATCTTAATTCAGGCGAGCTTATGTGAAACGGGGTGCCCGCTCCACATAAGGGTATGTTCAACTATTTTTTCCTTCAGAAACGAGGCCGCATTACTTGCGGTTTCCTTTCTTTGAAGGTGCGTCGCGTGCTGGGGCTGCTTTCGGGGCTGCGTCTGATTTAACAGGTGCTGCGTCCTTTTTGCCTGCCATAGGTTTGTTCTGCATGTGGTTTTCACCTCGGTTTTTAATGAGTGATTACGCAAATAGTCTGGCTACCTGTCAATGGATAAGTTTCCATGGCGAAACGATTTTCCGTCTTCCCGGCACCTCGTTTATCGCAGTGACTGCAGCATTCAGGGGCTGGTCAGACCCCCTATCCGGCTCCCCGGTGTAAGTTAACCCACGTCGCCTCAATCCTGTGGAACTTCCTATTTTTCTAGTTGATTTGTCACTGTAAATAGTTTTGTGAGAGGCTTGGAAACTCTCTGCAAAATACGTTCAATAGCGCCTTATTTGGGAAGTTCGGAATGAAAAAAGGAAGAGCGCGGACATGATGACAGTCAAATTGCATGCGCGTGCGGCAGTGCTGTTTTTGGGCTTGAAATCTTCTGCAAGACGTTATCCACACGTTAAAACACGAGATATACCAGCACCGGGAAAAAAACGATATATCCTGCCCCGAACAGAAGAAAAATCCACTCGGCAATAACCAGAGGTTTTCTTGGAAAGTGCATGGCCGAGTTGGCCGCATATCCGCGGCAGCACATCGAAACATAGGTTCGTTCGCCCTGATCCATTGCGCGAAGAAACAAGGATCCGGCAGCATTTCCGATCACGTTCAGCCGGTATCCCAGAGGGAGACGGCGGTCGGACCAGCGGAAACATTTGCAGGCAAATGCGGACTGGATCTTCTGAAAAATCAACGCGAAGACAAAAATGTATCGAACAGTCAAACTCATTACTGTGATGAAGAGTCGGGGAACATGAAGACGTGAAGCCGCCTCAAGCATGCTCTGCATGGTTGTAGTGGCTGAAAGAAGAATAATGAATGATAATGAGATGACGAATTTGGCAAAGAGTGAGAGGCCGAAGATCAGCGATTCCCAGTATATATTCACGCCAAACGGAAGAGAGAATATGACGTGGTAGACGTCATAGTAAGGATTTGCGAAGAACGGCTGGAGAAGGATAAAAAATAACCCAAACGGCATGATCAGAACAAGCCGGACGATATAATATCTGATCGAAGCCCCTGACAGGAGATAGAGCCCGGCAAAGAGCAGATATATTACAGCAAAGGCAAACACTAAAGGCCAGGGAATGATCTGATCGCCGATCCTGACATAGGGCAGGAGAACCGTTACCAGAAGGCCCAGCAGACAAAGAATAAGTTTGACTCGTGAATCCAGTGAATGGACCGGGCTTTTTCGGTAAGCCTCATGTTCAATATCAAACAGTTCATCGATGAGCGTCATTTTTGGTGCGGATGGGGGTGGGGGTGAACGTGCTGATGACCGCAGACGGATTCAAATTCAGAAAGAGGCGAGGGATCCTTCTTTGGTCTTTGGACCGGATCTTTCCCAAATGCTTTCATGAAGGAATCTTCAGCATCCTGATATGTGTAGGCTGATTCAATACTGACTCCCTGCGCCTGCAGCGCGCGGATGAGTTTGGGAAGTGCCGGAAGGTCGAGATGGGCGCGTTCGATCAGCGCGTCCTGAAGAAATATCTCCTGAGGAGTGCCGTATCCGGTGATCGCGCCTTTCTCCATGACGTAGACACAGTCCGCCATCTCCGGAACCAGCTCGACCTGATGCGTTGAGTAGATAACCGTGAACCCGTACTTCTCCGGAAGGGTGTTCAGGAAACTGAAAAGTTCTTTGACACCCTGGGGGTCGAGACCGGCTGTCGGTTCGTCGAGAATAAGGACCTGGGGTTCCATTGCCAGAACGCCGGCGATAGCTACGCGTTTTTTTTCGCCGCCTGAGAGGTGATGGGGAGCCCTGTTCCGCAGATCCTCAAGACCGAGCATCTGAACCACAGAATCCACACGGTGTGCCACGGTCTCCTCGTCCAATCCCAGATTGCAGGGACCAAATGCAATATCCTGTTCGACCGTTGTTGAAAAGACCTGGTCATCCGGGTTCTGAAAGACGAGCCCGACAAACTTCCGCACCTCATGGATGTTTGCTTTGGTAATGGGCTCCCCCCTAATGAGAACTGACCCGGATTTCGGTTTGAGAATGCCGTTGAAATGACGAAAAAGTGTGCTTTTTCCTGCACCGTTCGGCCCAAGAACGGCGATCCGCTGTTTTCTGCCGGCAATGAAGTTGATATTGCTCAGAACCGGATCTTTGGATGTGCTGTATGAGTAACAGAGGTCCCGGGTTTCAATGAGGTGCATTGTAATGAATTATGTATGCTTTAAGGACATAAAGATGGTAGCATTGGTGTTACAGAGAGAGGGTGATTAGCACATCAGGCAATTCACCCGAATACTCCTATCCGCATTACCCGAAGAATGACCGCACTATCCCTTTGAATCCGAGTCTGCCAAATGTTCCGTAAAGGGATGGTTTTGCCGCCAGACGTTTCAGAAGATCCGAAGGTCTGTCCATATCTCCGAAACGTGTGATCAAATCAAGGTTGTCGGGGGTGTTCAGCGCATCGATCAGCGCATCGATGTCCTGAGGATCCAGATTCCGGCGGAATTCAAGAGCTTTCAGCCCCATATCCAGTTCTCTGCCGAAGTCCTGACGCCAGAGTGATTCATATCTGGAAAGGAAAGCATCCGATGTATCTCCCGCTTCGAAGGATTCTATCGCCGTTTGTGCTGCGAACCGGGCAGAGCGGATGCCTGTATATACCCCGCCGCCTGATGTCGGTTTTGGAAAACCGGCAGCATCCCCGATCAGCATGCATCCTGATCCAAACGTCTTGCGTCTGATCCCGATTGGGATCGTACCCGTTACCGAGTGGATGGTGCTCCCGGGAAAACGTGAAAGGAATTCTGTAAAAAGTTCCGGTACATTTTTCATTCCGCAAAGACCCACCCGTGCTCTTTTTTCAGACATAGGGATGACCCATGCAAAAAATTCGGGAGCGGCGTTTGGATGAAGTTCGACGAGCGAAGGATCGCCGTTCCATGGAACTTCGGCCTGGATCCCTGAGTAAATGAAGGGCGACGGCGGGATCCCAAGACTGCGGGCAGCAACGCTCCGCGGACCGTCCGCCGCGATCAGAATGTTATACGGAAGCTCCTCCCCGCCGGCTGTATGAATGATTTTTTTTCCCGGATTGATCCTGGTCACACAGGTCTTGAGAGAGAATTCCGCGCCGGCCTCTGCTGCTGAGATCCCCATCTCATGATCGAGTCTGCCTCTGTCGACAACATATGCCTTCGTCATTTTTGCATCGAAGGAGAGGGAATGTCCCTCTGACCCGCAGATTTTTGCTCCGCGGACCGTATTATACACGGATCGGTCCGACACTTCGCACTCGGCAAAGGCATTATTCGAAAGGAGGCCGGCACACTGGACAGGATACCCTAAAGAAGCATGCTCTTCAAGGATCCGCGTGGACAAGCCGGCTTTGGCACATATCCGTGCAGCCGCCGATCCGGCCGGTCCTCCCCCTATGACGATGACATCAGACACGTATGATTCTGTAGGTCATACAAAAATAAAAATACGAGGGACTTCGGGCAGAGGTTTGGGGTGGAGACGATTGATAGATGCGCGGAAAGATCCTGCGAGGATAAAATATTGCGGAAAATGATTTTTGGTGTTAAATAAACAGTGCTGATATGGGGATTCGAACCCCAGTCGCCGGCGTGAGAGGCCGGCATGATTGGCCACTACACTATATCAGCAGACAAAAGTGCGTAATAAGATAGACATCATGAATATTTATAGCTGACGAAGTGTGAGGCGCCATCCTGAGAGATTCTGAAATAATACGTCTGCATATCTTCATCATATCCGAGTACCAATAAATATAGACACTATGGGACTCGAAGAAGAAATTCGTGCAATTGAGGACGAAATAAAAAATACCAAATACAACAAAGCAACCTCGCAGCACATTGGGCGTCTGAAAGCGAAACTCGCAAAAATTAAAGACGACATGATCATGCGGGCAATTAAGTCCGTAGGCGGGGGAGAAGGGTTCGCGGTTAAAAAATCAGGGGATGGGACCATCGTTCTGGTCGGGTTTCCATCCGTTGGTAAATCGACCCTCCTGAATAAGCTTACCGGAGCGCAGAGTGAAACCGCGGCCTATGCTTTCACCACACTTACCGTAGTTCCCGGATTGATGGAATACAAAGGCGCAAAAATCCAGATTCTTGATATTCCCGGACTGATCGCCGGCGCCGCGATGGGAAAAGGCAGGGGAAAGGAAGTCATCGCAGTCGTTCGAACGGCCGATCTTATCGTGATCCTGGGGGATGTGTTCAACGCAGTCCATGTGGATGTTCTGATGCAGGAACTTTACGATTCAGGTATCAGGATCAACAGACCCAAACCGGATATCACGATCAAAAAGACCGGCGGAGGGGGTATCCGGCTGAACAGGGTGGGTGCCGTAAAACTTGGGCTTGAGGAAGTCCGCGCGATTCTTGCCGAGAATAAAATCATGAATGCTGATGTCCTGATCCGCGGCAGTAATATAACCCAGGATGACCTCGTGGATGCGATGCAGGGAAACAGGCTCTACATTCCTGCATTCATTGCCATCAACAAAGTTGATCTGATCAGTGAGGAACAGCGCAAAGAAGTCGAAGAGCATATGCGGGAGAAATATGGTGTCGACCCCATCATGATCTCCGCACATAAAGGGTATCATATCCCGGAGTTGCAGGATGCGATCTATGAACACCTTGGGTTCGTCAGGATCTACATGAAGCCCTACGGCGAAGATGCGGACATGGAAGAGCCGATGATCATGCGTAAAGGAAGTACCATCGAAGATATCTGCCACCGGCTCCACCGTGATTTCGTCGACCAGTTCAGGTATGCAAAAATATGGGGGACCTCAGTCAAGCATGACGCAGCCAAAGTCGGTCTGAAGCATGTGGTCGAGGATAATGATGTCGTAACGATCGTTACGAAGTTGTGATCAGCGCACTCAGTTCCTTCAGTTCATGTGCCGCTGCCCGTAATCCTTCCAGCATCACCGGAATGTTGACTGCTGTAAGCGAAAAAACGGAGGCGGCAAAAGCTGCGTTCTCTACAAAACCGGGTCTCATCTTTCTCACAGCAAGTATCCGCCGGACGATTAGAAGCAGAAGGCCCGAGATGAATGCAGAGGTCAGCAGGGAGAACAGCAGCCTGACCAGGCGCTTGATCGGTCCTTCCATCATCTTTTGGATCTTCTCCCCGGTGTCTTCCCCGTCACCTGAGAGATAAACTGCTCCGGTGACAAGATACGGCGATGCGGCATCCGCAAGCATATCATACGCTCCGTTATCCGAAAATATCACTTCCGATACTGTTTTTTGTCCATTCAGGAGATCGATCAGGATTTTCAGAAGAGAGATGTCATTTTCCGGATCCTTTGGCATTTCATCCGGCGCGGTATAGATCAGCTTAAGGGCTTCCACGATCTCCTCGGCCGAAAGCGGATCAGCAGACTTGTCCGCGAACTCATCACCAAGAGATGCAGGAATCCCGGTAATACTTAGTATTGTCGCAAAATTCTCCGGAAGAAGGTCCGCTCTTTCTGCAAGCCGCCGCAGAACAGTCGCCAGATGTCCGTCAAGCGCCGCCACATCCGTTTCCGGTATGTCGGACAGTATGCCCGATCCTGTGCTGCAAAGCTTTGATACGGCCGTCTCAAGAGAGGAAAGTGCAGCAGGGGTATTTCCTTGATCACAATATCTTTCTGCCTCATCCAGCAGAGATTCGATTGATGCAAAGTGATTCCGGGACGTATCCTCTAAAGACATGGATACAGTAATGTACGCGGATTAACGTGATAAAGAATTCCCAGCGGGAACAAAACAGATTTATTCGAACAACATCCTTTCACTTCACATATTCTATGAAGTTGAGCACAACCCTTGCAGCTTTTTCACGTTTTTTGGCAGTTCACCTCCGTAAACTGTCTTACAAAAATAAATAGTTTTATAATGATATAAAGATGTTGGTCAAAATCTCCAAAAAAAGCGTTATACGGGCCTGGAGGGATTCGAACCCCCGACATTCGGGTTAGAAGCCCGACGCTATATCCTGGCTAAGCCACAAGCCCACGTTTGTAACGCCTTAACCTATTCGTTTTTCATCAAGATAAACTCTTCCTTAGATGCCGGGGTGAGAAACCCCTCCTTTCATTCTCAAAATTCAGCCATGAGAGAAAAGATGAAGAGAATTCGGATTATCCGTACATTACATCTTCATCATATGAAGTTGGCGGCACATCACTTTTTTTCACGTCCTCAGCCAGCTTCTGAAGCATGGGTTCGATTGAGTCGGCTTGTGCAATAAGCGGCGCGGTGTCTAGTCCAAGTCCGTAAATCCCGCTGATCACGGAAAGACCTGCCGCCGAGGCGCGGGAATCGACATCAAAGTTCGTTTCAACAAGAAAACCTGTGGCCGGTATCTTTCGCATACAGGCTTCCGTCAAAAACCCGCCGGTGATCCCGGTGATATTGAGAGCAGGAAGGATCAGACAGTGTGATTTGATTTTTTCAACACCTTCCGTCGTTGTTGCAACACCAAACACGCGTTCACCGTCGCCTCCCGTGACCACGCCGCCGACGAGAATGATCTCGGTAACAACTGTACGGGCGCAAAGCCACTCAAGCAGTTTGGCGGGTATCACACAGGACCCTTCATCCGATATCGGCACGTCAGAGAGGACAACAAGCATATTCCCTTTTTCATAGAGACGAAAAGGAGCCTGGGCAAGTCCCGATGTCGCAAGGGAACCGGCTGGAAGGAGAGGGCTGACAATATTGCCTATATGGGTGAAGGCTAAGGATTCCACAAGATATTGAACTGCTATGCTCCCGACAAGACCGGATCCGGGAAATCCTGCGACGAGGACGGTCTCTTTGGACGAGGGGATCTCCGCCGATACACGGACGAGCGGGGCATCACCTGCCTGAAAGGCGTTAACCGCACATCTTGTGCCGCCGTCACTGGCTTGTGAACTTTTTTCCATACAATTTAGTCTCTTTTTAGAGGGATAATACTTCGGATAGAGCCGAAGATCAGATATCGGTTGTCCGCAGATGATCCAAAACAAAACCGTACTGGAAAGCAACTAATTTTAGAATGGCCGACCATACTATATGGTATGCAGGAGTATGAAGTCAAGCGAGGAAACACAAGCACCCTCGAAGAAAGGATCAAAGCCGGATTCTCGGATATTTTCGGCGTCAAACCGATAGTAAAAGACGGGCATTATACGATCTCCTACGGAAGCATGTCACGTCTTGAGGTCTGGGCGGGCGAGAAGAACAAGACATTAATGGTCGATACAGAAACGGATGCTGCAGTTCTTTCAATGCCGGATGAACAGGCAGATCCTATCATTCTGGATACAAATAAGAAATTCAGGCTGTATCTTGATTTCGTCACCTGTTTCACCACAAAGGAACGGGTCAAACGGGCAAAGAAAGCGGCTGAGAAGGAAGAGTAAGAACCTATAATCCATCTCTTTTCAGGAGCCCGGCTCCTTACCCATATTTTTTAAAAAAAGAAATATTTGAGTGAATACTCACTCAATAACAAGTGCCGGTTTGAACGGCAACGCCGATTTTGCTTTCGGGTGGGCGCTTCCCTCTGCTGAAACGATCTCAACTGCGAGTCTGCATTCCTTTTCGATGAATGCGGAAGCTGCCTGGAAGATAGCGGTCTCATCAACACCGTCTGCAATAGCAGAAACCAGTTCCGGGGACAGGGAGTGGATCAGCTTTACTGTCTGGAGAGAAGCTTCAGTTGCCTCTTTTCCTTTTGCACGGAGTGACTCGTCAGCCATGACGGTTTTTATCACATTTCTCTTGTCTTCGGCACCGGCGACGATGGAGAAGAGATGACGCTTCCACTGCGGAGCGATGAAGAGGGTAACTTTGACCGCCTCGATCTGCACAAGTTTTAAGATCGACTGGATGTCTTCCAGCGTTCTTTGAATAAGTGACTCGGAGATCTCCACGGATTTGTTGATCTTTGACTCATCAGCGACCGGCCATTCTGCAAATGAGACAAGACCTGGATGACCGGTCTCTCTCCAGAGTTTCTCGGCAGTGTACGGGATGACCGGGGCCATCAGACGGATCCATGCGGACATGATCTCCATCTGGACTGCGCCGCCCGATGAACCTTCCGGCAGCCGTCTGCGGTACCATGCCAGATCCGAAACAACGCCGTTATAGGCTTCCTGGAGGGCCTGTCTGGTCTGGAAGGCGCACAGACATTTGGTAGCCGCTGCGATCCTCTGCTGCATACGGGATACGAGCCATGCATCGATCGGCGTGGTCCCGGATGCATCGGAGGAATCCAGAATGATCTGCCACATCCGTTCGATCTGTTTCTTGACCGAGAGAACAAGTTCATTTCTCCAGTCAAAGTCCTGCCAGGGTTCGGCAGAGCCGACAAGGAACATACGAACCGTATCTGCTCCGAACTCGTTTGCCGCATCCTCCAAGAGGAAGACGTTTCCTTTTGAGGAGGACATTTTCATCCCGTTTAAAAGGCCCATCCCGAAAACGACCATGCCTTTTGGCTGGAGGTTGTCAGGGAAGATCGCCTTGTGATGGAAGAGCTGGAAGGTCAGGTGATTGGAGATCAGATCCTTTGCACTGAACCGGTAATCATACGGATACCAGTACAGGAACTCGGAACGGAGTTCATGCAGCGTAGCCTGATCGACCGGCATGGTTGTCGGATCGCCTTTTCCAAGGAAGATGAAATCAAAGACGGCCGGCGTCAGTTTTTCGGACGGTATTGTCGAAATCTTATGGGCGATGGTGTAATACGCCATATAGACGGTCGAGTCCGAGAGGGGTTCAAACAGCCACTTCGGATCCCACGGAACATGCGTCCCGAGACCGACACGGCGGGAACACGGCCACTCTTTGAGCCAGTCGATCGTCCGCTCGAACTCGGCGCGAACTTCGGCCGGAACAAGTTCAACCTTCGGAAGCTGTTCGTGGACCTGAGCTTTCCAGGCCTGATCGCCGTAGTTCAGGAACCACTGATCATCCAGGATCTTGACATACACGCGCCCGCCGCAGCGGCAGATCACGCGTTTTTGACTCATCTCATGGAAAATGATCGAACCGCGCTCTTCAGTAAACTCGCGGGTCACATCTTCACGCGCCTGACGAACGGATTTTCCTGCATGGATACCGCAGTTATCGTTGAGTTTTCCTTTCGAGAACTCGGCGGTGTAAAGCTCCTGCGTGAGATCGTCCATCCGCGGATCATCCTGGTTGGGGATCTTGTTCTTTTCGACGATGTCCTGTGCCGGGACCGTTCCAAAGTTTGGAACGGTGACCAGAGGGATCGCTTTGATATCTGTATACTTTCCTTTTTCCTGAAGATCACGAAGAGCGATATAATCGAACGGCGCGTGGGCCGGAACGCTCATTACAAGACCGGATCCCATGTCCGGGTCTACGAAGGAAGCGGGAAGGATCGGAACATCGGCACCGGTATAGGGATTCTTTGCGGTCTTGTCGATGAGTTCGGTTCCCTGAAGCGTCGAGAGTTCGACAACGATGTGTTTCTGCATCCGGAGTTTTTCCGCTGCTTCCGTGCTGATGATCCATTTCTGACCGTCGACTTCAGCTTTTACATACGTGGTTTCTGGATTTGCCCAGAGATTTGTTACGCCGAAGATGGTCTCCGGACGAAGGGTGGCGCACGGGATCTGGAACTCGCCGAACTGATACATCACAAACACAAAGTGCATGATCTCAGCGGATTCGCCCTCAAGAAGATCATGATCACCGACAGGCTGATCACATGCAGGACAGTATCTGACCGGATACTCTCCCTTCTGCACTTTTCCCTGCCCGTAGATATGCGTGTACTGCCATTCGATGAATTTGCTGTATTGGGGGATGATGGTCGTGAACCGGCGTCTCCAGTCGATGGAAAGCCCGAGCTGTTTCATCACCCGTTCATATTCATCAGCGAAGTAATTCACGATCGTGATCGGGTCGGTGAAGTTCGCAAGAGTTTCCTTTGGGACCCGGTAGAGTTCGCCGTAGAGCTTGAGCGTTTTTTGATCTTTATTCGCGATGCGTTTTGCGATGCCGAGAACCGGAGCCCCGGTAACATGGAACGCCATCGGGAAAAGCACCTGTTTTCCCTGCATTCTCCAGAAGCGGGCAACCACGTCGGGGATGATGTATGTCCTCCCGTGACCCACATGCATTGCGCCGCTCGGATAGGGGAATGCCACGTTTACGTACAGCTTGTCTTTCGTTTCATCAGGATTTGATTCGAATGCCGGTATCCACTCGTTGCGGATCTCCGGTTCAATTTCGGTCATTGCCAGGGTATTTGCCATTGTTGTTTTCACCTATTGTGTTAATCGACGGGACGGATCTTCAGTTCCTCATCGGCACCGTAGCGCCGTATCATTTCCATAGCGATACTTGAGTTTCGTGCGAGATGGATTTCACCGTAATCATCAACTGTTGCGGTAAACAGGTACTCTTTTCCTGAGAAAAGGTCTACGATTTTACCTGCATAATCCGGACATATGATGGACAGCTGTTTTTTCTCGCTCTTGATCTTAAATCCGGCTGATCCGCTAACGGGCGCCGGGACATCATTGATGAGGACCTCCCGTCCCGGAAGGTCGCTTAGTGGGCGGACATCGATTCCAACGCCGACTTTGCTGACGACCGCCGCGATGTTTTTCCCTGCTTTTCCAATGGCGGCAGGTACATCCGCATCCTCGATATAGACGGCGGCTTTGGTGTCGGTGATCATGCGGACAACGATATCTCCTTCGGTGAACCGGCGGATCTCATTCTGGATCTCTTTTTCCAAAACGACCCATGCAGGATTGTCATCGGTGACTTCGTAGGTTGGCATGCTGTGGACCGGAGGAGCGGAGCGCTCTTCCTGAGCCGTCGGTTCAGATGTGACCGGCGCCGGAGCTGGAGTTTTTGGTGCCGGAGCCGGTGCAGAGACCGGGGCTGGAGCTGATTTTGGAACAACGACCGGCGTTGCTTTGGGAAGTCCTGCTGCCGGCGTGACCATGACCTCGCCTTCATATCTGAAGGCTTCGGCGGCAGTTTCCTGAGTAATGATGTTGGTCAGTCTGACAATGGGCCGGATCTGCGGATCACCGATCTGCTCAAGCGCTTTTGGCACGCCGAATCCTGATGACACGTTATATATTTCTGAGATGTCGCCGGTTTTCACAAAAACCATCGTGGCGACGATCTGCGGGATCAGATTAAGGTCGACGAGGCTTGCAAGGCGGATCATTGCATCAAGAGCCGACTTCGCGTGGAGTCCGCCGATCACTTTGATGCCGGACAGACGGAGGTCTGCAAAGACCGAAAGCTCCTCACTTCTCCGCATTTCATCAAAGATGACGTAATCGGGACGCAGCAGGGTCAGCACTTCGCCGGTCGCTGCGATACTGCCGTCAAGAGCTGTATACTGAGTGATATTGTCCGGGACCATCAGATCACGCGGGGACTCGATCGTCTTGACGATGAAGTTCTGACTTCCAAGATAGATCGCTATGTTCTGCTCAAGCGTGGATTTCCCTGAACCCGGGGTGCCGACGATGAGCATCCCTCCTGCCCCCTCCTTTAACCGGTCTTTTAAGGCAGCTGCAAAGTTGTATGATTCGAAGGAGACCTCACGCGTCGGCCTGACGACTGTGACCTCGATCCCGTCTGAGAACGGCGGACGCGTGGTGGTGATCCGCATAGAACCGATCTGGGAAACCGTAACTCCCGGCATCTCGACCTCGACAAATCCGTCAGGGTGACGTTTTGCGCGTTCAAGGCATTCCTGAGCGATAGCACGAAGCTCATACTCAGTAGCGGGCGCCTCCCTGATCTGCACAAGCCGGGATTCTTTGATCGTTCCTTTCCGGGCGCAGGGAGCCACACGCTCCTTGAGATAGACGGCAAAGGTGTTTTCATCAAAGAATTCATCGATCTGGAGCGGAGCAAAATTGTCGGTCGTTTCAGACTTCAGATAAATGACGTCAAGTCCTTTTGCGCGGGCAACTTCTGCCTGCACATAGTCGCTTGTAAGGAACGTGGCTCCATGTTCGATGGCAACTGCCCGGATCATTGAGTCGATCTCACCCCCTCCTGCCAATTTCACCTGCTCGAGTCGGGGTCGTTCACCGACATATTGTAGGGTGATCCTGCCCTGTTTGGCAAGAACGCAAAGTTTCTGCAGCTCGGCGAGGCCGGAAAAACCTATTTCTCTGCCCTGATTCGCCTGTGCCTCGAGTTCGGCAAAGACTGCTTCAGGTATTATTATCGTTGCGTCACGGTATTCCCCTTTCTCGATCAGGGCGGTAACGCGGCCGTCGATAACGACGCTGGTATCAGGTACGAGTATCATAAAATATTCAACCAATATTTATGGGGTTTCAATAGGATATTAGTATAGTGTTCCAAAAGGCGCAGTAAATGATTCACCGGGAGTAGATATCTGCCGGATCCTTAAATCTTGGAAGGATGACCTCGCCGTCGATCGTCCGGAAAAAACAGCTGACATATCCTTCATGACAGGCACACCCGGTCTGCTCGACCTGATATAACAGACAATCCTCATCACAGTCAACACAAACCCGGACGATCTTCTGGAGGTGGCCTGACTCCTCGCCTTTTTTCCAGATCTTACCGCGTGAACGGCTGAAGTAGTGGGCATACCCTGTTGAAAGCGTCAGGGATACCGCTTCCTGATTGGCAAATGCAAACATCAGGACCTGAAGTGTTTTTGCATCCTGGACAATTACTGGAATGAGCCCGTCCGTAAAGGTGAGTGAAGGAACAAGATCCGGCATAATTATTCAGTATTGGTTTTTTTATGAGATAAGAGGATCTCTTCTCTATGGTTGTCCACGCCCTTTATCCGAAGGACCCAGGATGCGGTCGAGATAGCCGACGGACCGAAAAGATCTGCGAGTTCTTCAGGCTCAAAGTAATGCGTGATGATCCCGTCACCCCGCAAAAATGAAGACGATTCCACTTCAGTTCCTTTTCCATAGCGAAAATCGTTTCTGGAAAAATCTTTGAAATATAAAACACCCTCAGGCTTCAGGACCCGAAGCATCTCCCTGGCCGCGGTATTGCGATCCAGAGATGAAAGATGCCCCAGAACATGCCAGCAGAATATGATGTCGAATACCGAATCTTTGAACGGAAGAGAGCGAATGTCTCCGACAATCGCCGAGGGTCCGGCAAGTCTCACTGCTGCCGGGGAAATGTCGATCCCGATCGCGCCTTGCCTAAGTGAACGAAGTGTCTTTCCATTCCCGCACCCAGTCTCAAGAATGAGAGCGTCGGCAGGCATCTCCGGGAGAAGATAGGAAGCTCCTCCCCACCTCGCACCCCGCGTCTGATAATCAGTCTGCCAGCTCATTACAGCCGGACCAAAACGCCCCGTGATGCAAGATACTCCTTTACGGACTGGATCGTCAGCTCGCCGTAATGAAACACGCTCGCCGCAAGGCAGGCATCGGCTTTTCCTTTGACAAACCCGTCATAAAAATGCTCCAGAGTTCCTACCCCGCCGGATGCGATCACCGGGACATCGACATTTTCCGAGACGGCTGAAGTGATCTCCAGATCGAAACCGGTCTTAACGCCGTCAGTTTCCATGGAAGTGAGCAGTATCTCTCCCGCTCCTCTTTTCACCGCGTCCTGCGCCCAGGAAACGGCATCGATCCCGGTCCTCTTACTCCCGCCGTAGATAACGACTTCATACCAGCATTCCCTCCCGTCTGCAAGACGGATAGGGGTCACCCCCTCACGCATCTCATAATTTCTCCTGACATCTTCGGCAAGTACAATACACTGATTTCCAAATAACCGGGAACCTTCCGTGATTACTTCCGGCGTTTTTACTGCAGAGGTGTTCAGACTCACCTTGTCGGCACCGGCACGCAGGATCTCCTGGATATCTTTGACCGTGCGTATGCCTCCGCCGACCGTTAACGGGAGAAAAAGCTGGTCGGCTGCGCGCCCTATCACATCGACCATGGTGTCACGATTATCCCTGGAGGCAGCTATATCCAGAAATACGACTTCATCGGCTCCCTGCTCATTATATCGTGCGGCAAGCTCGACAGGATCGCCTGCATCGCGGAGTCCTTCAAAATTTACGCCCTTTACCACCCGTCCAGCTTTCAGATCAAGACAGGGGATGATTCGCCGGGTAAGTCCCATAGAATACTGTTGGCGTTTTTTGGAGAAAAGTCTGTTTGAAAAAAAAGAGAATGGATCACTTTTCCAGAAACGCGATCAGATCATTCATTCTTTCCATCGTTTCACGGTATCCGTCATCATAGAGGGCGGCAAGTTTCGCTTTGTTTGTCTCGATCCTGCCGATCTTCACCGGTTTTTTCGGACGGAGCACAAACGCCCGGTCTGCAGACTCCTCCTTTGCAAGAAGATCCAGGGTCTGATTATACCGGAGATGGCGGGTGGCAAGCTGCTGAACGAATTTCGGATATTTTCTGTAAACAAGATTCAGAATCGGTATGATCTTCATCGGCTCCTTCCTATAGGAAGCGTCCTGAGTCAGAACGATGACGTTTTTGAAATTTCCGTCTGCAATGGAACGCTGAAGAGGGATAGAATCAGATACGCCGCCGTCAAGGTATCCTTTCCCATCGATCCTGACGATTTCTGCAAGGAGCGGGAGTGAACTTGAGGCCTGAAGCATGTCCACCTCTTCACGCATATTTTTCAGATGGAAATATTCAGCTTTCCCTGTTTCACAGTTCGTGGCAACGACAGATAATTTACCAGTATATCGGGTAAAAGCCTCATAATCATACGGATCGAGCTCTTCGGGAATGATATGATAAAGCATATCGGGGCCGAACAAATTCCCGGTCTTCAGAAGATTTTGGATACTGCAGTATCGTTTATCTCCGATATACTCAGTCGTTACCCGGTATGCCCGCCCGCGCTGTCTGGCGATGAAGGATGCAGCATTGCATGCCCCGGCGGATACGCCGTAACAACTGGAAAACGCCAGATCATTGTCCAGAAATGCATCGATGACTCCGGCTGTATATACTCCGCGCATACCCCCGCCTTCAAAGATCAGTCCGGCAGAATACATCCGCATAAACGGTTACTTCTCCAGAAATGCGATCAGATCATCCATTTTATCTATCGTATCATGATATCCGTCGTGATAGAGTTGGGCAATTTTTTCCTTGTTGAACTTAATTCGGGAAACACCGACCGGGTTTTTTGGACGGATGACAAATGCTCTTCCGGCAGCTTCTTCTTCGGCAACAAGTTCCAGAGCCTCGTTATATCTGATATGGCGGGTAGCAACCATCTCAACCATCTTCGGATACTTCGGGTAGAAGATGTTCAAAATGGGCACCGACTTGTCATATTTCTTCTGATAATCCGCATCCTGCGTCAAAACAAGAACATTCTTTGTATTTCCATCGGCAATTGAACGTTTGATAGGGATAGAATCGGATATTCCTCCATCAAAATAATAGTTCTCACCGATTTTCACTTTTTTGGCAAGGATCGGGAGAGCACTTGATGCATGGATCATCTCTACATCCTCTTCCATGATTTTCGGATGGAAATATTCAGCCTCGCCCGTCTCACAGTTTGTCGCAACAGAGTAAAACTTGCCGGGATATTTATTATATTCATCATAATCAAAGGGGTCAAGTTGTTCCGGGATTATATGGAAGACCATTTCAGGACCTAAAAGATCCCCTTTGGTTAATAAATTCCAGTAGCTGAAGTACCGTTTGTCCCCCATATGCTCGGTCATCGTCCTGTATGCCCTGCCATGCTGTTTGGAGAGATAACTGGCAGCATGACATGCCCCGGAAGAGACCCCGTAGCAGGAGGAAAATTCCAGTTTGTTTTCGATCAATGCATCGATGACCCCGGCCGTATATGCTCCGCGCATCCCGCCCCCTTCAAAAATCAGTCCTGCAGAATACATCTGGTTAGTAATGTGCTCTCTTATGAATAGTATATTTTCCGAAGGCACCTAATCCTGCAAGCAACGAATAATACTCCGGAAAGCTAATTGTTATGGCATGACACATTCTGGCGAACTGAAAATACAGTGGGCTTCACAGTATATGCCGGTATTATCGGCGATCAAAAAGCGCTTTGAAGAGGAAAAACCTCTCAAAGGGCAGAGAATAGGGATGGCTCTGCATGTTGAAGCGAAGACCGCATGTCTTGTTCGAACACTGCAGGCAGGGGGAGCTGAGGTGTATATCACCGGATGCAATCCGCTTTCCACCCAGGATGATGTGGCAGAAGCGCTTTCAGAAGGCGGCATCGCCTGTTATGCAAAAAGAGGCTGCAACACCGAGGAGTATTACGCGGCGATCGATAAAGTACTGGACGCAAAACCTACTCTGACCATTGATGACGGCATGGATCTGATCAACCGGGTCCATCTCGACAGAAGGGATGCTCTCCCGCAGATCATCGGGGCATGTGAGGAGACGACGACAGGAATCCACCGGCTGAAGGCGATGCAGGCTGAAGGAAAGCTTGAGTTCCCCGTATTGTCGGTAAACGACACGCCGATGAAACATTATTTTGACAATGTTCACGGGACCGGCGAAAGTGCTCTCGCCTCCATTATGCTTACAACAAATGTCCTGATTGCCGGAAAACACGTGGTCGTTGCCGGATACGGATACTGCGGGAGAGGCGTCGCCACCAAAGCACGCGCTCTTGGAGCACGGGTCATCGTAACAGAGGTCGACCCGCGCCGCGCCCTTCAGGCACACTTTGACGGGTTTGATGTGATGTGCATGGATGAGGCCGCAAAACTTGGCGATCTGTTCATCACGACGACAGGAAACTGCGACATCATCACCGACCGTCACTTCCCTCTGTTAAAATCCGGAGCGATCCTGGCAAACGCAGGTCATTTCAATAATGAGATATCCATTCCCTGGCTTGAGGAACATGCATCATCAGTCGAACACCGTGACGGGATCGACACCTACGTTGTCGGAGACAAAAAGATCCATCTGCTTGCGGAAGGAAGACTGGTCAATCTTGCTACGCCGAAAGGCATGGGGCACCCGGTCGAAGTCATGGATCTGAGCTTTGCTGTCCAGGCGCTTGGGGTTGAATACATAGCAAAGAATGGGAAAAACATGTCGCCCGGAGTCCACGATATCCCCTCGGAGATCGATGAATATATTGCCCGTCTGAAACTTGCCGCAGTCGGCGCAACGATCGATTCGTTGTCCGGCAGTCAGAAAGAGTACATGTGCTCGTGGAATCACGGCACATAATATTTTATTCAGCTTTTTCTTTTTTCCAGATCAGCCGCTTCTCTACGACCTCTTCTGCAAAGATCAGAAATGCATGTGAGGCATAGGAAAATACGGCCGGCACCAGCAGATGTTCATCAGGAATCTTGCGGGCATTGGAATTGCCAATGATCCTGACAAAATCAAGAGCATATAACGCATCATCACTCAGAATGCCCGATCGGCCGATCGAACCGCAGAGTGTCCCGAACTTTGTGTTGTCTGCACGGATCTTCTGGTGTTTGCAGATAAGTTCTGCAGCCTGGGCCGTGATATCGCAGAGTTTTCTGGTCGCGGTCTCGGATTTTTTCTGGCGGGAGATCGGTTCAAGATCGCGGAACACCGGATGGAACGCGGCGATTTCGGCAAACCGTTTCATCCGCATTTCATAACCGGATAGGACAGCTGAGCGTTCATAGATGCTTTTTTCCAGATCGATGCCTCGTTCTCTCGGCAGAGAATACCGAATCAGAAGCGATGATCCGACGCCGCCTGATGGGACGGAGAGGATCGCATCGCCGATGTTTTGCATATCGTACAGGGCGTTGCTGCACATCGAGAGCCTGTTTGAAGCTTTGAGTGTTTTATGCAGTTCTCCTGCCGTGACTTCGAGTTGTGCTTCTCCGCGGGCGGCTGCCGCATCAAATCTGCGGTATAATTCGTGATGAAAGTCAGCCGCTGTAAGATTTCCGTTTTTTTCTGTCATGTTTTATCCAAAAAGCCCAAAGAGCCCTTTTTTCTTTGCAACCTCAACCTCGATGATGATGTTGCCTTTTTTCTTCGGAGACTGAACTCCGAGACCTTTTCCTTCCGGCGGGGCGAAACGGTCTCCTGTTTTTACACCGGCAGGCACAGTGATTTTGATTGTTTTCTTGAAGAGAAGAGTGAGGGGAATCGTCCCTCCCTGTTCTGCGATTTTTGGCGGGATCTGCAGACGGCATATCAGATCGTTTGCAGCGTCATCGATCTCCCAGTTTTCTTCCGGGATCACTTTAAGGGTTACATACAGATCTCCGCGCGGTTTTCCTTCGACAGGTACGCCTTTGTTCTCGATCCGGTATCTCCTGACTCCGGGGTATACTTTGATAACGACTTTTTCTCCGGCGACCTTCATCGGGATCTTGCCTTTTCCATACGCGGCAATCGTCATGGACACAGGATACTCCGTTTCAATGTCGCCGCTTTTTGTGGGCATCCCTGACATTTTTTTACCGCGGGGTGAAGGGGCCGCAGGTATGCCGGCACGCTCCTGATCGTACGCCGCTTTGGATTCCGGATTGCTGAGGATCTCATAGGCCGCCATTATTTTGAGCAGCCGCTCGTTGTACTCCTGCTGTTTGTCCTCGTTTGAACCCGCATGATCCGGGTGGAACTCTTTTACGAGAGAAACATAGGCTTTTTTTATCATCTCCGGCGCAGCATTTTCGGCTACGCCGAGCGTATCATAGTGGGAATCGCCCATTTGCTTATTCTATTGACGTTATAAAGGATAGAACTTATCTCATATTCGAGCTATACAATACCAGTATGTATATCGGAGTCGACCATGGGACAACGTCTCTTCGGTTCGCAACAGAAAACGGCAGGCATCTCAAAATATCCAGAGAAGCGGCAAAAAAATTTGAACTGTCATCTCTCGAAAAACTCTGTCCCGTTGAAGAGATAGATGGGTTTGCCGTATGCTACTCTATGGGCGATAATTTTTCGAAAATAACACCGATTGCTCAGTTGAAAAACCGCGGGGTCATCACCCGTGACGGAGCCGGTGAACATATCGGCGGCGGGACGCGGGTATTCGATGTCATAAAAGAATCAGGAATTCCCGCAGTAGTCATCCCGGGAATTCACCGGGGGTCTGATACGGATCCCAGATTCAAAGTGTATTCCCATCAGACAAGCCCGGAAAAACTCGGGATCGCCTATCTTGCAAAACAGACGCTTCATGACACTTTTATCGTATCCGACATCAGTTCGAACACCGTTTCACTTCTTGTCATCAACGGAAAGATCGCAGGAGCATTCGATGCATGCGTCTTCGCGCCGGGAACCCAGCATGGGGCCCTGGATGTGGATGCGATCAGAAAAATCGATGAGGGAACGTGTACGGCCAACGAGGCGTTTACTACGGCGGGTGCCTCCTACCATCTTGAGGCGAAGTATCAAAAGCCGGCTATCGCAATGTGGGCTGCAATGGAATGCGCCTCACTTCTTCTTCTTGCCCGCGAGGCTCCGATTGCCCTGGCTGGAAGTCTTGCTCCTGAATTGGCAGAGGAGATCTCCGCTTTACTCCAAAAGCCGGTCATAGTGTATGACGAATGGGCAGCATCCGAAGGTCTCGCGCTTATGGCAAGAGATATTTTCGGCGGAGCAAAGGAGATATTGGGAATATCGGCTGTACAACCCTGCAAATAATTATTCACCCCCACTCCGCATCTGTTTTTCGTACGTTCGGTCTTTTTTGGAAAAATTTGCAAACAGTAAATTCATATTGATTAATCGTGATAAATATAAGTGTTATGAGAGAACTACGCATCCACGGAAGAGGTGGACAGGGCTCGGTGACTGCTGCAGAATTAATAGCAACAGCAGCATTCACCGCAGGCGTCTATTCACAGGCATTTCCGGCGTTTGGTGTCGAACGCCGCGGAGCTCCCGTGCAGGCATTTGTGCGGTTCAGCGATGAAAAAATCCGCCTTCGAAGTCAGATCTATGAGCCGGACTACATCATCGTTCAGGACAGCACGCTTATTCGCGATGTGAATGTATTTGCAGGCATGTCTGATGGCGGTATCGCCATTATCAACACCGAGAAAGACGGGTCAGGCTACAATCTCCCAAAAGGTGTCAAACTGATCGTCATTGACGCGACAAAGATCGCTCTTGAAGAAATAGGACTCCCGATCACCAATACAACTCTGATGGGAGCATTTGCCGCCGCAAGTGGAGAGATCACTCTCGAAGCTCTTGAAGGCGCAATCAAAGAGAGATTCGACAAGAAACTTGCAGACACCAATATCGCCGCAGCAAAACGTGCATATGCTATGGTAAAGGAGGGACGCGTATAATGGCTCTTGGAATTGGCTGTACGGCACGTCCCGGAAACAGCAGAAACAACAAAACCGGTTCATGGAGAGTATTCTACCCCGTAATGGACACGGAAAAATGTACAAAATGCGGAACATGTCAGCTGATCTGTCCGGAGGGCTGCATCAATCAGAATCCTGACAAAACCTATTCTATCGATCTTGACTTCTGTAAAGGATGCGGCATGTGTGCCGAAGAATGTCCTGACAAAGCGAAGGCGATCACTATGATTAAGGAGGAAAAATAAATGACGATGGAAATTATGGAGGGCTCGATCGCCATCGCGGAGACCGTCCGTCTCTGCAGACCGCAGGTCATATCCGCATATCCGATCACCCCCCAGACCCACATCGTCGAAGGACTCGCATCGATCGTTGCGGACGGAAGACTTGATGCCGAATACATCTGCGTGGAGTCTGAATTTTCAGCGCTCTCTGCCTGTATCGGCGCATCGGCCGCAGGAAGCAGAGTCTACTCGGCCACAACTTCACAGGGTCTCGCCCTGATGGCCGAGGTCGTGTTCAACTCAGCTGGTATGAGACTCCCGATCGTTATGGGTATCGCAAACCGCGCGATCTCCGCCCCTCTCTCGATCTGGAACGATCAGCAGGACTCCATCATGATGAGAGACTCGGGCTGGATCCAGCTGTATGCAGAAGACAACCAGGAAGCAATCGACATGCACATCCTCGCATACAAAGTCTGCGAAGATCATAACATTCTGCTCCCGGCTTTCGTCTGCTTTGACGGATTCATCCTGTCCCATGTGTATGAGCCGGTCGATCTTCCGTCACAGGAACTCGTTGACTCATTCCTCGGACCATTCAACCCCTACCAGAAACTGGATGCAAAGGATCCGATCTCCTTTGGTATGTATGCCACACCGGAATACTATCTGGAATTCAGATACGAACACGACCAGGCAGTCCACCGCGCAGCAGAAGCCATCAAAAAATACGGCAAAGAGTTCGGCGAACTGTTCGGTCGTGACTATTCTGAACTCGTCGTCGGTTACAAACTTGAAGATGCAGAAACCGCGATCGTTGCAATGGGTTCGATCTGCGGGACCGTTAAAGACGCGATCGATGAGATGCGTGCTGAAGGAAAGAAGGTCGGACTCTTGAATCTCCGCTGCTTCCGTCCATTCCCGTCGACTGATTTGGCAAAAGCTCTTGCTCATGTCAACACCATCGCAGTTCTCGATAAAAATGTCAGTCTGGGTGCAAAAGGAGCCATCGCAATTGAAATCAAGGAGGCATGTTATGGTTCGAACATACCGGTCTACGACTACATCCTTGGTCTCGGCGGCCGCGATGTGAGAAAGAAAGACATCAAAAAGATTGTCGAACTCGCTGAGAAAGGTGAAGGCGACATGTTCTACGGATTACGCGAGGAGGTGCTCTAAAATGGTAGACAGATCAATTGAAAACTTTGAGTGCGGGCACAGAGCCTGCGGCGGATGCGGAGCATCATCTGCAGTCCGTATGATCCTGAAAGGCTACGGCGAAAACACGATCGTCGTCAACTCGACGGGATGTCTGGAAGTCTTTTCCACTCCTTACCCGGAAACCGCATGGAAAACTCCCTGGATCCACTCACTCTTCGAAAACGCTTCCGCAGTAGCATCGGGTATCGAAGCATCCCTCAAAAAGCAGGGACGCCTGGACACCGAAAAGATCCTCGTCTTCGGCGGGGACGGCGCCACGGTGGATATCGGAACGCTCTGTATCTCCGGTGCATTTGAACGCGGACATGACTTCACGTACATCTGTTACGACAATGAAGCATACATGAACACGGGAATCCAGCGTTCAGGGGCAACACCCTACGACGCTGACACGACCACATCGCCCGCAGGTGTCTGCTCGACCGGAAACAACCTCCCTAAGAAGGATTACCCGCAGATCCTCGTCGCGCACGGGTCACCTTATGTTGCCACTGCATCAATGGCTTACCCTGCGGATCTGATGAAAAAGGTCGAAAAGGCACGAAATACAAAAGGCCCCTGCTATATCCAGGTTCACACACCCTGCTGCACCGGATGGGGATTCGACGGCGCCAAGACGATGGAGATCGGCAGAATGGCAGTCGAATGCGGACTCTGGGTCAACTACGAAGTTATTGACGGAGAGCTTGCGACTGTTAAGAAAGTCAAGAGAGTGCCGGTCGATGATTATCTCAAAGCCCAGAAACGTTTCCGCCATCTCTTCAAACCCGTAAGAAACGATGCCGAGATCGCAAAGATCCAGGCCATCGCAGATAAAAATGCCAAGAAATACGGCATTGATATTGAATAAGATCAGTATCAGAAAATACTTCCAATCTCTTTTTTTAATCAGTTCACCTGACCCAAATACATTTGCCGACGCTTACACAAATCAATGAAGTCGTGAGTAAATAAAAAACAAAAAGAAAAGGAGGTGGGTTCGTTTTTTTAGAAATCCCTGATCGGCTTTCTTTTCAGTCTGAAATACCTGACACCGGCAATGACACACACAACTCCCCATATCCCGAGGAAAAGATAGAGCAGAGGTTCGCGCACGTCATCATAAAACGTGAGAGAGGCAGTATTCGTATTCTCAAACGTTACCATCGAACCATAGGACGAGTTGTCCGATGAAGATACGACCCCTCCGTTCCCAACCGTGCCTAAGATCAGATGTCCTGTCTGAAACTTCTCCGGCAGATAGATGGATACATTGTACGGCTCGGCATATCTCAGATAGATCAGCCCGTTCTCGATCTTCGCAGAGTAATTCAGCGTATAGTTCCCTGCTGGAAATGAGACGGTTTTTCCATTCTGGGTAAACTCGACAACACCGCTCTCGTTTTGGATCGTCAGATTGTCTACCGGAAGGGCGATCTCCTCACCTAAAAATCCGGGTTTCACCAGCAGAAATGTACTCTGGTTGATAAGAGTAGCATTCGCCGTAAGAACGGTCCCGTCCTCAGATACAAAATACTCTGCTGAGTTTGCAGCCGCAGGGACTGCAAACAAAGCAAGCAGAATCACAAAGATGCTTACAATACAGCAAGCAGTGCTTCGATGGTTGGATCGATCTCGATTGGCGGGGCGCATTGTTTGATTACGGTTTCTGGGTCTTTCAGCAGGTGGCCGGTCACGACGCAGACGATCTTTTCATCCTTGTCGAGAAGTCCCATCTCTGCCATCTTGCGAATACCTGCAACTGAAGCTGCAGATGCGGGTTCTACACCAATACCTTCGTATCTGGCAAGATCACGCTGCATAGCAAGGATCTCGGCATCGGTCACGGACTCTGCAGTTCCGCCGGTCTCGCGTATCGCACGGAGAGCCTTCTCAGCGTTGACCGGAGCACCGATACGGATCGCCGAGGCAACCGTCTCAGGGTTCTGCTCAACAATAACTTCCGGAAGCTGACCTTTGATCGCAGCAACGACCGGAGCTGCGCCTTCTGCCTGGATCGCGGTCATTTTTGGAAGGCGGTCAATGTATCCGATCTCCTTCCACTCGCAAAGTCCTTTGTAGACTGCAGAAATATTTCCGGCATTTCCTACCGGCAGAACGATCCTATCCGGAACGCAGCCAAGCTGATCGACTACCTCGAATCCAATGGTCTTCTGTCCTTCAAGACGATAAGGGTTGATGGAGTTCAGCAGATAGATGCCGTGGGAAAGACAGAGTTCATGCACCATCTCAAGCGCGCGGTCAAAGTTGCCGCGAATCGAGATGACCTTTGCTCCATGCATAAGTGCCTGGGCAACTTTTCCAAGAGCAACGTGACCTGCAGGAAGTAAAACAACAGCCGGCATTCCTGCTTTTGCTGCATAAACCGCCATAGATGCTGACGTGTTTCCAGTGGATGCGCAGGCAACGATATTTTTGCCGAGCTGTTTTGCCATGGAAACACCAAGCGTCATGCCGCGGTCTTTAAATGATCCCGACGGATTCATTCCCTCGTGCTTTGCATATAGATTGGTCAGTCCCATCTCCTCACCAAGTTTTTTCAGATGATACAGAGGTGTGCCTCCCTCCTGAAGGGTGACGGGTTCGATTTTCACCGGCAGGAACTCTTTGTAGCGCCAAAGGGAGATCGGGCGCTGTAAAATCTCTTCGTGGGTGATCGTGATCTTGCTCAGATCATATTTTACTGCAAGCAGATGGCCGCATTTCTCACAATTATACACTATCGCGTCGGGGGGATACTCGGCGCCGCAGTGTACACAGACGAGTTTATACATGGATATATATTTGGTTCTTCAGGATTAGAAGCTTATTCCCGGATCTCTTTTTTTGCAGGAACGCCGGACGCTTTCAGGAAGATGACCCAGAGCACGATCGGGACCATAAGTGCTGTTGGATAAGCGAATTCCGGAGGAATAATGCGGGTCATAGAGAGAGGAATAAGAACAACGGCAGCTGTCAGCAGAATGACGACAAAGATCTTTGGCTGGACATCAGTCCCGTCTCCTTTGATCCTGCCGCGAAGGCGGCTGAAACTGAACGGATAAAAGTAATGGATCCCGGAATTATCGCAGGTATCTTCGAGTAAATGAAGGAAACATCCCAGAAGAAATGCCGAGCCGAACACATAGATGAGGAGGTTATTATACAGAAAATTCAGATACGGAACGAATGAAAGCACAAAGCAGATGAGCCAGATATAGGCCGTTACGAGAACTGAGATGAGCACTATCCCGATTGGCGAGTGGGGAAGCTCGCGGTGTCCGTGTACGGCATATATTTTTTTACCGAAGAGTATGCGGAACAGAACCTGAAGAGGTTTGTAGCAGGTATAGTAGAGGGCATAACCGAATACCGGAGTGAGATGAAATTTTCTGCCGCCAGCTCCGGGAATTTCTGCATGATATATCGCAGCTTCCTTTCCTTTATCAATATCGGGGGTGAGCGAGCCGAAGAAAGCGCCAAGGAGGAGAAGAAGCACCGCCGGAATCGATTCCCATGTGAGGAGAGACGGAGTTAACGGCGCAAGGATAACAAGCATCGTTGCCAGAGTGAGGGTGATGTGAGTGATACCTTTCATTTGTTGGAGAAGTATTTCTTTTATAGGGAAATAAGGGAAGGGGTCACAGCCATTTCGGCCAGGGCAGGCCGAAAGTTGTTACCATGCCGGCAATTTCATCACGAATGCCGTGATCAAGTTTGAGTAATACGAAGACGTAGACGAGAGCGCCGATGATAACCGGGATAAGGGTCACGAGAACATTGTCAAGAGAAACGAACTGCATGTAAATGAAAACAAAGAGGCCCATTATCAGGGAAGCTATGATGATGTGGGCAATCGGGAGGAGTTCAAGACGGATGGTGATGTAGCGTTTCAGGAAATGCGAGATCAGAATGGCGTTCAGGGTGTAACTTATCAGTGTTGCGACCGCGGCGCCGTTTATCCCAAAGATCGGGATCAAGGTTACATTGAGAACAATATTAAGCAGGGCGGCAATACCGGCGGCATAGAATGCCTGGCGGGCGTGATCGGAGGCGGTAAGCCCGACGCCAAGAAGCAGGGTGAACACCGCGATGATCTGCATGACAAGAAGAATCGAACATACTGTAGAACCCGCGGCGAAATCAGCGCCGTAGAAGAAGTAGAGGAGGCGTTCAGAGAGGAGGATCCCGCCAAAAGCAACAGGAACTGCCAGTATCAGAGAAAAAGTGATACCACGTGTGACCACAGGGGCTATTTTGTCCATCTGATTATTTGCACTCCAGTGACTTATCTTTGGGGTGAGGGTCGTAGCAATTGCGGCACAGATGAAGATTGATATTGAAGTAAATTGATAGGCAGTTCGGTACACACCCACATCACCATTAGTCATAAAATAACCAATGAAAATCGTATCAGCATAAGCGAAAACTATGGAACCAGTCCCTATTAGAAAAATCCAGAATCCATATACGGCAAGGCTGCTGATGTGACGGAAACTGAATTTTGCAGGTTTGAAGGTGAAGTATTTGAGGCAGATAATTCCGGAAATGATAATACCCGCAATGAATCCCCCATATAATCCGAAAACAGAGAACCCTAAAAGAACAGCTCCGATTTGAAATACTATCCTGAGAAACTCACTGATTCCGTTTGCAATGCTGTATATTCCCACATGACCAAGACCATAAATCCCATATGTTACCGTATGACCAAAAAATGAAGCAGTAAGCGCAATGATGATCCATAGAACAAAATCATATGACTGCAGATCGACAAAATACGGACTGATCAGAAGAAGAATCAGGGTCGACACTATGATGAGAAGGGCACGAAGCGAGGCATACGCCGTGAGATATTCATTCTGTTCTTTTCCTTCGGAGATTCGTTTAACCGCCGCCTGCCCAAATCCTCCGTCGCCGATCATGTTGAATACCCCATAATATGCGAGGAAAAGGTAGTAAACACCCATCAGGTCTTTTCCAAGAAGGTGAGAAAAGAGCATGGTGGAGATGAATCCAAAAAAGGTGATACATATTGTCGATAGGAGATAGAGGGTACTCTGACGTTGTATTACCGGAATACGCATGATTTTGGATATCTGAGAGATAGACATGTGATACTGAATGAGTATTTCTAATATATGTGCTGATTAAGATGAAATAAGTATACTATTAACCAGAAAGAGATTATGAGTCGGTCCAATTAATATGTCAATCCGTTAGACAGACTCAATGTAATATAAGGTGTTGGGGCATACTTCATTATTACAGACAACTTATTGCTCTATCAAAAAAATATTATAATTGAATTTGAACATGTATCTCGGCAAAAATTCGAAAGTTCATACCAACAGGGACATTATAAAATTATAGCGATTCTTCAAAACTTCATGTAGAATCTCCCAATAAACTGCTAACACGCAACACACTATCGTAAGCCATATGTATCATAATATTCAAAACAACTGTCTAAGGTAATCTAAATGAAGTATTGTACTAAATGTGTTATGCCGTCAACACGTCCGGGAATCACTTTCGATGAAAATGGCGTATGTTCAGCTTGTCAGTCATATGAACGCCGCAAGACCATAGACTGGGATGCCAGATTTAAAGAATTCGAAAAACTCTGTGACAAATACCGGGGAATCAATGGAAACGCATATGACTGCGCAATTGCAGTAAGTGGAGGCAAAGACAGTCATTATCAGGTTCATCTGATGAAAGAAGTAATGGGCATGAATCCCATTCTTTTTAGTGTTGAAGATAATTTCCCGATGACGGAGGCGGGAAAACACAATCTGAAAAATATATCAGACGAATTTGGGTGCAATATTATTAGTTTAAAACCTGATATTAAGACACAGAAAAAACTAATGCGTTATACCTTTGAAAAATATGGTAAACCAACGTGGTTTATCGATCGTCTCATATATACGTATCCCATGCACATGGCAGTAAAATTCAATACACCTCTTCTCGTATATGGAGAAAATGTAAGCTATGAGTATGGGGGTGCAGATTATATTGAGACATATTCTGCAAAAAATCAGCTTTCAAACGGTGTGGCATCAGATATTGATTTAAATGAATTGATCGCCAACACCGGTGTTTCAATGAAAGATTTAGAGATGACAAAAGCACCATCTAAATCAGAAATGGATCTGCTTGATCCAATGTATGTCTCTTATTTCCTTCCATGGAATAGTTATGCGAATTATAAATTTGCATCCTAATCCCCCGCTTCTCTTAACCTAGACCACCCCCGCTCCCCGCCAAATCCTCCCTCTTTTCCAAAAAAACCCCAGATTCAAGTGCCAACTCCTCGCGCCCATTCATAGTTAAAGATATGTTTTTATCTATGGATGACCAATATATCTACAAACAAAACCACCCCTCAAAAAATGACTTCCATCATCAAACAGTACGACAAAAAAACCGGAAAAACCTATGCTGTAGAAAGTACATCCCGCTGGGACAAAGAAAGAAAAACCTGCATCTGCGACCGAAAAGTCATCGGCCACTTCGACCCCGAAACCGGGGAAATCCTTCCCAACAGAAAACGAAAAGAAAGCACGAAACAAACCGCAATCGCAAAATCTGCCGGATGCAGCCTGCTCTTTGATCATGCGGGAGAAAAAACCGGATTGGTCTCAGCACTGAAAAAAGTCTATCCTAACCACTGGGAGAAACTCCTGACCTGTGCTTACTACCTCCTTGCTGAAGGGAACGCCTTATCGCACTGTGAACAGTGGACAGAACGCAACATCACCCCGCTCAACGAACGCTTCCCCGCACAGCGGATCTTTGAGATGCTTCCTGACTTCAACCGGGACACCCAGATGGAATTTTTCCAGTACTGGGCACACAAAATCCGGGAAAACGAATACTTTGCCTTAGACATCACCTCCATCTCATCATACAGCAGCCTTATCAAAACGGTCAAATACGGATACAATCGGGACAAAGAAAACCTGGAACAGGTCAATCTTGGCATGGTTGTCGGCATAAAAACGGGTATTCCGGTGTATTTCCATACGTATCCGGGAAGTATTCATGATGTCTCCACATTACAGCAGAATCTGACGGTGTTTGACTGGCTGGCGTATAAGAAACTGCATCTGGTGATGGACAGAGGTTTTTGCAGCAAGACAAACGTTTCTGATCTGTATGCACATGGATTGCGGTTTACGATCGCGCTTTC